>DATNDM010000697.1:0-5379 GCA_035553235.1 Pyrinomonadaceae bacterium
CCCTCCGCAGCGCCACCGTAATTCTCTCCGGCTGCGCAGCCAGCATGTCCGTGCGTTTCGCGGCAGTCGAGGACGCCAACTCCACCGCAAACTTCTCCGCATCCCTCGCCCCAATCGCATCCTGACTAAGAGACGGGGTCGAGCTAATAACGATCAGTAGGATGATAAGAACCATGCACCACATCGGTTGTTCTTTAGCCACAAAGAACCACAAAAGCTCAAAATCAGCAGAAACATTTATGAGCTTTTGTGCTTCTTGTGGCATAAAGACAGGAACGAGTTTACGTATGGGGGCGGGAGTGTTTGATGTGGCGCCAGACCCACCAGATGATGAAGAGGGCGCCCGCGATGCCGATCAGGAAGTCGAAGCGATGGAACCAGGTCTTTAAGGTGTCGTCTTTGTCCCACTGCTCGCCCAGCTTCTGGCCCACATATGCGAGCGCGAGGCACCACGGCAGGGAGCCGGCGAATGTGTAGATCACGAAACGCGGCAGGTTCATGCGCGCGACGCCGGCCGGAAAGGCGATGAACGTGCGAATCGCCGGGAGCAAGCGGCTCACGAATACGATGATCTCACCGTACTTCCCAAACCAACGATCAGCGATGTCCAGATCGTGTCGAGATAACAGAATGTAGCGCCCGTACTTCTCGATGAAGGGTCGACCACCATACATCCCAACCCAGTACGCGACGAGCGAACCCAACACACAGCCAACCGCACCCGCCACCGCAACGGCCCAAAGATTCAACTCGCCCGTCGAGACGAGATAGCCGGAAAACGGCATGATGATTTCCGACGGCAGCGGTATGCAGGCAGACTCGATCGCCATTAAAAGAACGATGCCGGAATAGCCAAGTGCTGAAATGGTCGCAACGATGAAACCGGAAAGTATCGTGATGATCTTTGCAATCATATTTGAGTAAGTTTACCGATCGGACCAGCCGTGCTGTCCGATTAAGGGCACGAAAGCACATCCTCCATGATCTTCTTCCTTTCGACCCTGCTCCGTTTTTATTACTCGAATCATACGCTGACTTTCACGCGATTCTCCGACCGGCACGACCAGTCGACCACCAATCTTCAGTTGCGCGATCAGCGGCTCCGGAATTGTTGGACCACCCGCAGCCACGAGAATGCCATCATACGGCGCGTTTGCGGCCCAACCGAGCGTCCCGTCGAAACACTTCACTGTGGCGTTGTAGATCCCAAGCTCGCGAATGCGCGCCTGTGCTTCGCGTGCGAGCTCGCCGATACGCTCGATCGAATAAACCTGGGCCGCGACCCTCGATAACACCGCAGTCTGATATCCGGAGCCTGCCCCGATTTCAAGAACGCGGCTGTTCGCATCGAGCTCCAGCAGCTCAGTCATCCTCGCGACGATGAAGGGTTGTGAGATTGTCTGGTTCGCACTGATCGGCAACGCGTGATCGCCATACGCGCGGCTCTGCAACGCTTCGGGCACGAAAAAGTGACGCGGCACAGTGCGCATCGCTTCAAGCACTCTCGCATCGCGAATGCCGTAGTGCTCGTACAGGCGGGCAACCATGCGCTCTCGTGGAATCGAGTATTCCTGTAGCGGACCGGAGCGATGTCTGTTTACTGGCTGCACCGGAAGCGATTCTGCTGTTAACTCTTTTGGAGTAGTTCGGAGTCTTTCAGATAATTCCAGGTCTCGAGCGCCGTTAACGCGTTGTGGTCCGTCATGTCGCTGCGCAGCGGCGTCACTGAAACGTAACCGTTTGCGACCGCGTGATAGTCAGTCCCCTCAACCGAGTTCACATTAAAATACTCTTCGCCAATCCAGAAGTACGGTTTGCCGCGGGGGTCGCTGTGTTCGGTAATTACGGGTCGCGCGTTTTTGATTCCCTGGCGCGTCACCTTCACGCCTTTGATCTCGCCTGGAGGAATATTGATATTCAGCAGCGTGCCTTCCGGCAAGCCTTCCTCCAAAACTTTCTTCGCGGCGACGACTGCAAATGCTGCCGACTCTTCGAAGTTGTAATTATCGCGCGCAACGAGACTCAACGCTATCCCAGGCACACCCAAAATCGACGCTTCGAGTGCGCCGGCGACTGTGCCGGAGTATGTCGCATCGTCACCGAGATTGCCACCGTGATTGATACCGGAGACGCAAATGTGTGGGTGCTCGTCTTCAGAAAGGATCTTGTTCAGCGCGAGCGTAACGCAGTCTGTAGGTGTGCCGTCGATGGCCCAGTGGCGCGAGTCGAGCTGGCGGATGCGCAGCGGCCGCGCGAGGGTAAGACTGTGCGATGCGCCACTCATTTCCGCGGCCGGCGCGACGACATAGACGTCACCCAACTGCTTCAGCGACTCCTCTAATTTGATGAGCCCGTCTGAATGGATACCGTCGTCGTTTGTGACCAGGATCCGAATCATACCAATCGCAATGCCATGCCGCACACGCCAGTTCCGGCGGCTCGCTCACTCAGGAGCGTCCGATTGTGTACCTTGTTAAAGACGACTGGTGAGATAAGGCGACGGCCTGTAGTTGTGGAGGAGATAGTTAGTCGCGGGGGATGCGCATGCGGCCCTTCTTCTTATTCCGTTTGCGGGCCAGCGCCGACTTCAACTTCGCTTTCTGACCAGGCGGAATGAAAAACGCATGCTTTTTCGCGTCTTTGATGATCTCTTCCGTCATCACTTTGCGCTTGAAGCGGCGCAACGCGCTCTCAATTGATTCACCTTGATTAACAGTAACTATTGCCATTCCTTCTCGACTTTCCCTTTCTTAGTCCTTCCGCAGGCGGATTATTTAACCATAAAAGCCCGGCACACACAAAAGTATAGGTCCTATAGAAATATAGGACCTATAACCTTTCCTCCTGTGTAACTGTCCTACACCAGCACAGCTTCGGCCGGCTCTTCTTCTTTCTTCCGGCTCAGGCCTTTGATCTGCACTGGTTTGTCGGCCTCCTTGGTGTTGAGCTGTTTCTTCAACACCATTTCCTGGTAAAGCTTGCGCATCATTACGGCTTCTTCATGCGCAGTCTTCGGTCCCTCCATTTGCGGCTTGTTAGGCCGCATCAAGTCAATTTCATTCAAAATCAGGCCGTGGCTCGCGTCCGTCATTTCGACGTTCTTGCCACCAGCGAAAATCTCGTGTCGACCATGCTCCTGATACCACTTCGCGACGGTCGCGTTCTGGTGCATGTTTTCGATAATGTTTCTCCAACCGATGCCGGTGTTGTACGCGCAGAACGAAATCTCACCTTCCTGCGTGCCGTACGGGATGATGCACATCTCGGTGCGGCGGAAATCGTAGTTGAAGAGATCCTGGAACCACATACCGGCGATAAACAGGAAGTTCCAGCGATCAGCACGGCGCTTCTCGATGTCAGTCTTGCTGCGGTCGCCGCTGACTTTGCCGTAGTCCTTGCCGGTCAGGCCGAACGATTTATCGAACTTCTTGAAGAGTTCGTAAAGCGTGAACTGCGATGGCGATTTGTACGGGTTGTAGTGCTTCAAGAGTGCGAGACCCATCATCAGGTTCGACATCCACTTGCCGCGCGCCGCGTCCGTGATCTTCTGCATGTCTTTGACGAGACCGGGAATGTTCAGAAACTCCGGTACCGGACGCATTTCTTTAAGTTCCTTGTCGATCATCACGGCAGTGCCGACGCCGCAGTTCGGGTGACAACCGCAGGAAACCTGGCCCCACTCGGCCTGTGGACCATGCACGAGATCCGCGAAGTCTGCGAAGGCGCCCATCAGTGAAAGCGGGAACCAATCCCGTGTCGGCTCAGTGATACCAACCTGGTTCTTCACATCGTGCGCGAGATGGGAGAGCGTGTAACGCTGTTGCAAACGACGCTGCGGGGTGATCTCTTCGTCGCGTCCGGTGAACGAAACCGGTTGGAACGACAGGAACGCGATCTTCTTCGGATTGTCGAGCGCGAAGCGAATGATCGATCCGACCTGATCGTTGTTGATGCCGTTGACGAGCGTCGTGACGAGCACGATCTCAACGCCGGCTTCGTGCAGGTTGTTAATCGCGCGCATCTTCACGTCGAACAGGTTGCCGACCTGGCGATGGCTGTTCGCGTCGTTGCCGATACCGTCGAATTGCAGGTAAACGTAACGCAGACCAGCTTCAGCAGCCTGTCGGCAGAACTCTTTGCTTTTCGCGAATTCGATTCCGTTTGTCGCGGCCTGCACGCTGTTGTAACCGACTTTGCGCGAGTACTTGATCGCTTCGATGAAGTGTGGCGAGATTGACGGCTCACCGCCTGAAAACTGCACTGACATCTGGCGACGCGGCTTGATCGTGATCGCGTTATCGAGAATTTCCTTGATCTCGTCCATGCTCAATTCATGGACGAAGCCTACCTGGTTGGCGTCCATGAAGCACGGGTCGCACATCATGTTGCAGCGGTTGGTAAGGTCGACGGTCAACACTGCGCCGCGACCATACTTAACCGTGCTGGAACCGTGGTTGTGTAGTTTCTCGTCGTTGTGTGCGTCGATATCGCGGCCGGGGAACATCTTTTCGATGTGCGTCAAAAACTTTGCATCGATGGCCATCATGTCTTCGAAGTGACCGTGCGTTGGGCAATCCTTGACCATCCAGATTTCGCCGTCGCGCTCGATGATCTGTGCTTTGATCTCGCCGACTTTTTCGTTGATCAGAACGCTGACGTCTTTCTTGCCGCTGATGATTTCTTCGCGGGCTTCGATGACGCAGTTGGGACAGAGGGAATCAGTAGTCCGTGGCCAGCCGAGCGTTGGCTTGCTCTTCTGCCAGGATTTCAAAAGGGGCTTGTCTGACCATTTTGGAGTAAAAGAAGGATTGGGTTTGTACTTATTTACTGACTGAATTGCGTTGAAAAGGCCTCCTGCGATTAAGGTCAATCCTCTCTCCGCGTGCTTGATAGGTCGCATCGTCTCTCCGTCCGTTTCAAATTTTATGGCGTGCCTCGTGAGATTAAAGACAGTCCGAGGCCGCCAGCCTATTGGCAATGAGCGTGCCGGGAGCCATGAACACGGATAAGCCTAATTATTTTTCAAGTTAGCCGGATTGAAGGATCTGCGAGAGCCCTCAGCGTTGTATCTTCATGCTACACGCGCCATAAATTTGGCCGAGGTTGTAACGTTTTGGCCAGCGGAGTTTGGCCACGAAAAAGCACAAAAGCACAAAGCCCGTCTTTCAGAGGAAGTCACTCTACCATTCAGGCTTTGTGCTTTTTGTGCCTTGTCGTGGCCAAACTATGACGTCTACGCAGGTTTCTTCGTTCGAGCGGTGGTGCGTTTGTAGCGTTTGCTGATCTTCTTCACGTAGTTGCGCGTCTCCTGGAACGGCGGCACTTTGTTTCCAAACTTCGCCACAGCGCCCTCGCCCGCGTTATAACTCGCCAGCACCA
>DATNDM010000698.1:0-6681 GCA_035553235.1 Pyrinomonadaceae bacterium
GTTTTCATTCGTTAACAGATAGTGTTTGCCGTCTTTGAGCCAGCGGATGGTGGGCGTCGAGCCGTTGAAGTTCACTCGTTTGGCCGGATCGAAAATATCGTCAATGGTGAGTTGTTTGTTTTGTGCTCTTAAAGACTGCGCGAAGACTGCAAGAAAAACGGTTGCGAGTAAGAATACTTTATTCTTCATTGTGCTCTGGGAGTCATCCTCTTAATTAGCGGCGTCAAAAACGCAAGTATGATTGCCGCCAGCAAAGTGATTCCGGCAAAGATACCGAAACCTCGCGTTAACGCCCTGTTGTCGTTGCCGGCGAATAGTCCCGTCGCCAAACCCGCTATATAACTGCCGACGGAGATCGAAAGGAACCACACGCCCAACATCAGTCCGACCATTCTGCCTGGGGAGAGTTTCGTTACGGTGCTGAGGCCGACCGGACTCAAACAAAGCTCACCGATCGTTTGCAGGAAGTAAACCAGTACCAACCACATCGGACTCACACGTCCGCGGCCGGCGAGGGCAGCCGCGAATGCGATCACGACGAAAGCAATGCCGGCGAAAAATAATCCGATCGTGAACTTGCCCGGACTGGAGGGTTGCCGGTCTCCGAGTTTCAACCAGACCGCGCCGATGATTGACGCGAAGATAATCACGAACAGCGCGGGCACAGCTTGAAACCAGCTCGATGGGTAGGTCCAACCAAAAATCGTGGTACTCGTCAGGCGATCGGCAAAGAGCGTCAGACTCGAGCCGGCCTGTTCGTAAGTCATCCAAAACAGGATTGAGAAAACAAATAGAATGAAGATGACGAGTACGCGCCTGAATTCCTCGCCTCTCAAGTGACGTAAGATGCCCAGCAGATACCCGAAAAAGAATCCCACCACCGTCGGGAAGATTGCTGACAGCGGCCACGCCTCGCCATAGATCCTTCCGAGTCCAGCTCCTACGGCTCCGCCGATCAGTGCGAGCGCGAGCGTCAGATAATCAACTCCCTCGCCTTCTGCCTCTGCCGTCCGTGATGCAATATCAGGCTTACCGCCGACCGCAGCCAGTTTCCTTTGCCCGAGCACATACTGAATGATACCGAGAGTCATTCCAACACCAGCCGCACCAAAGCCCCAGTGCCAGCTCGAGTTCGGGTTCAGTCCAAGCGACCCTATAAAGTTCTTGAATGTCTGTGACTGGGCTAAGAATCCAACAAGGAGCGGCGCAAGAAATGCGCCCAGATTGATGCCCGTGTAGAAGATGGAGAAGCCCGAATCTCGTCGCTTGTCTTCTTCGGAATAGAGTTGGCCCACCATCGCACTGATGTTCGGTTTCAGCAGACCAGTACCACAGGCGATCAGGATTAGACCAGCGTAGAAGGTCAGCTTCGAATTGATCGCCATCGAATAGTGGCCGCAGGCGATGACGATGGCGCCGATCAGCACCGCTCGTTTCGCGCCCAGTATGCGATCAGCGAGCCATCCTCCGGGCAGTGGCAAGTACCAAACAGAAGAAACGTATGTCCCGTAGATTAGCCCCGCGTACTTCTCGTCAAGCGCGAGCCCGCCTTCCGCAAACGTCTTGGTCATGTAGAGCAAGAGGATCGCGCGCATGCCGTAGTAAGAAAAACGTTCCCACATCTCGGTGAAAAAGAGTGTGGAAAGTCCGGCCGGATGACCGAAAAAACTACGGTCGTAAGCGGAGGTAGCCGCATCTTGCGATGTGCTCATTGATGGTTTCCTTTTGTTCAGTATGCGGAGCTAAGCGGAAAGACCGTGAGCATTCAGCCAAAATGTGAGGAAGGCTGTCAAGTTTGGTACAGAGATTGGCTTAATCCGCGGTCACGTCGGGAGGGACAGGATGATACAACTTCCCGTAACGCTGCGAGATGATCTTCACGTAATTCTGCGTCTCGTTGTACGGCGGAACTCCATCGTACTTATCAACGGAACCTTCACCGGCGTTGTAGCCCGCAAGCACGAGCTCCACGTTGCCCGCAAATCGCTTCAACAGCCAGCTCAAATACTTCGTGCCTGCTTGAATGTTCTCTGCCGGATCCTCCGGATGTTGACAACCAAAACGCTTCGCCGTCGCCGGCATCAACTGCATCAATCCCTGCGCGCCCGCGTGTGAGCGTGCATCTACTTTGTACCTTGACTCCTGCCAGATGACTGCATGTATCAGCCGCGGATCGACGCCTTCCCTTTCGCCGTCTTCAATGATGATCCGGTCCAACTCAGGATCACCGGAGGTCGGCATGTCAGCTGCGGTGCGCAGCGTTGTGTCAGCACTCGCCTTGACCACTGGGGCCAGCGCGTGGCTGAACAATAGACCAGTTACATTACTAAGTAGGAAGAAAGAAAAGAGCGCGGTCGCTACAAACTTCAGCGAGTGAACAAGGGGCAACTTGCGGGGAAACTTCATCCGTTAAAATCTCCAGCTTGACGATGACCATAACGTCACCAGGTATTGAACTCAGGCAGACTCCGAGGGGCTGCACCGCACAACAGTCACGACTTCTGAACAGCAGGGCTGTAACGAAGGACCACGACTCTGATGGACAAGTTACGCTGCCGGTTGCCAATCCGTTTCAATTTTATGGCTGTAAGTTGCTGAAAACATTGTACTTGTTCGCTTCACTCGATCCGGTCAATCTGAACACGAAGGTCAGCGTGACAGAAAAAACAAGACACTCTTCTCGCCCTCTCGTCCCAAGATCGAAACTCATCCGCAGATTACGCAGAGTACGCAGACTGATTTTTGGAGGCTGTATTAAGGTGTCTGTGTAATCTGCGCAATCTGTGGACAAACTTGACAGTCGTGCGCCTCGGAGCGTATAAGCAGCGATGACACGCGTGGTGAGTTAAGGCGACTTGCGGCCACGTAAAATAACCAGCTAAACAGCTCGGGCGCTATCAGAAAGTCCCGAAAAACTTCAAACCTGATTTGAAGTCCCGCGTTGTTTGGCGCGGGGCTTTTTCATTGCCGGTTGGTCTAAAAGAAATGCAACCTTTTCGAGAAATTCTCTCCAGCGATCGCATCCTCGTTTTTGACGGCGCAATGGGTACGATGCTCTACGCCAAGGGTGTCTACATTAATCGTTGTTACGACGAGTTGAACCTCAGCAGTCCGGACCTCGTCCGTGAGATTCACACCGAATACATCCGCGCCGGCGCCGACATCATCGAGACCAACACGTTCGGCGCAACTGCCTACAAACTCCAGCAGTACGGACTCGAAGCGAATATGCATGAGATCAATGCCATCGCCGCGAAGGTGGCCCGCGAGGCCGCCGGCGATCGCGCGTACGTGGCCGGCGCGCTTGGTCCACTCGGTTTACGCATCGAGCCTTATGGTCCAACGTCGTTCGCGGAAGCGCGCGAGTTGTTCAAAGCGCAGGTGGTCGCGCTACTCGAAGGCGGTGTCGATCTTTTCTGTCTCGAGACTTTCTCCGACGTCTCCGAGATTCGCCAGGCCATAGCCGCTGTTCGTGAAGTCTGCGATCTTCCGATCATCGCGCAGATGACGATCATGACTGACGGCAACACGATGTTTGGCACCACGCCGGAGTTGTTTACCGAACGACTGGATGAATGGGGCGCGGACGTCATCGGCCTGAACTGCGGCGTTGGTCCGGCGATCATTCTCAGCGCGCTCGAGAAGATGCGCGAAGTCACGAAGAAGAAGCTGTCGGCACAACCAAACGCCGGACTGCCGCGCGACGTGCAAGGACGGCAGTTTTACATGTGTTCGCCCGAGTACATGTCGAAGTTTGCGAAGCGGTTTATTCAGTCGGGTGCGAAGTTTATCGGTGGCTGCTGCGGCACGACGCCCGCGCATATCAAGTTGATCTCCGATTCGGTGCGCGCGGCGTCGCCACGCACACAGCGCGTTGCATTCAGTAGCGGTGCAACTGCGACGGTCGAGACCACGGCGCCCGATGTCCATGTCGTTCCGCCGGAAGAGCGTTCCAACTGGGGACGGAAGATCGCGCTCGGTGAGTTTGTGACTTCAGTCGAGGTGCTGCCGCCGAAAGGTGTCGACGCGAAGAAGACGCTCGACTCGATTCGTCTGCTCAAGGATGCGGGTGTTGACGGCGTAAACATTCCCGACGGTGCGCGCGCGCAGTCGCGCATGAGTGCCATCGCAACCGCTGTCTTAGTAGAACAACAAATCGGGATCGAGTCGGTGCTGCACTATTGCTGTCGTGATCGAAACCTGCTCGGCATGATGTCCGATCTGCTCGGCGCTGCGGCGCTCGGCCTCAGGAATATTTTAGTGATCACGGGCGATCCGCCGAAGATGGGACCGTATCCCGATGCGACAGCCGTCTTCGACATCGACTCGATCGGCCTGACGAACATGGTGAACAAGCTGAACCATGGACTCGATCTCGGGAACAATCCGATTGGTGAGCCGACGGCGTTCTGCATCGGCGTGGGCGTAAATCCGGGAGCGATCAATCTCGACGAAGAGATCAAACGGTTCGAGTGGAAGGTCGAAGCAGGTGCGCAGTATGCGATCACTCAGCCGGTGTTTGATACGGGTCAACTGCGCGCTTTTCTGAAGCGCATCGAACACGTGCGCATTCCCATCATCGCGGGCATCTGGCCGCTCGTGTCGTATCGCAATGCGGAGTTTCTGCATAACGAGGTGCCAGGCGTGCGCGTGACACCGTCGATCATGGACCGCATGCGCGCGGCTTCAAACATCAGCAAGGAAGCGGGACGTGATGAAGGGTTGAGGATTGCACAGGAGTCGCTCATGGAAGTTCGTGACGAGATTCAGGGCGTACAGGTCTCGGCTCCATTCGGCAACGTGAAATACGCGCTCGAAGTATTTCAGGCGCTGCCGGAATTCAGTCGCTGATCCGGGTCTTTATCCGCGTTTATCCGCGTTAAGAAGATGCCTCAATGCCGCGTCGATTGTGGGCCAATCAAACTGTTTCAGAACACCGGGCTTAACTCTCTGACTCGATAACAGCAACGCCTCGCCCATCTCACCAAACGCCAATCTCACTCCAAACTCCGGCACCGGAAACAGCGTAGGCTTCGACAGCACTCGCCCCAGCGTCTTCGTAAACTCGGCATTCGTCACCGGATTCGGCGCGACGAAGTTCACTGGCCCACGGATCGCGTTGTCTGAAATCACAAACTTCAATCCATTCACAACATCGTCAATCGCGATCCAACTCATCCACTGTTTGCCATTGCCGATGCGGCCCCCAACACCCATGCGAAACGGCGTCAGCATCTTCGCCAGCGCACCTTCATGCGCATCGAGGATGATGCCGAAGCGCGCGTGGACGGTCCTGATTCCCTTCTCGATCGCAGGTATCGTCGCGTTCTCCCACTCGACACAGACATTCGCGAGGAAGTCGTCGCCGGCCGCGCTGTCTTCAGTCAACAGCTCGTCGCCACGATTCCCGTAGTACCCAATCGCTGAAGCGCTCACGAATACTGACGGCGGCTGGGCTAGTCGCGCGAGTGTCTCGCTCAAGAGCGACGTGCCTTTGACGCGGCTGTCGCGAATCGTACGTTTCTTCTCATCGGACCAACGACCACTCGCGATGCTTTCGCCGGCGAGGTGGACCACCGCGTCGACAGCTTCGAGGTTTGCGGCGTCGAGCCTTGCTTGATTCGGCTGCCATTCGACTTCGGCAGCACTGGATGGTTTGTTTCGCACGAGCCGAAGGATGTCGTGGCCGTCAGCGGTGAGCGAGTTGATCAGCGCTTTGCCAACGAGTCCGTGCGAACCACTCACAAGGATTTTCATTTGGCGTGAGCATACCACCAATAGGATGGTGTCTTAATTTGAAAAATCTTCTCTGCGGTTCTCAGCGTATCTCGGCCCCCTCTGCGTTTGAGTTGCCGTTTAACGCAGAGAACACTGAGATACGCGGTGGACGCAGAGTAAATCGATCAATTTAAGACATCACCACCAATAGATTCTGCTTGAAATTTTTTTGCTGACGTGTAGAATGCGCAAAAAAATCTAAGCAAGGAGCTACCTCACGATGCTTCGTCTCACAGTCTTTTTCCTCATCTCCGTTTGTACATTGATCGTCATTTGCAGCGTTGGACCGCAGTCTGCGCAGTCGTTTGCGACGATCACGCGGGTCACGAATACACCTGAACATGCGCTCAATCTGAATCCGACGCTCAGCGATGATGGGCGGACGATTATCTTTGAGTCATCTGCCGATCTCGGAAATACGGGGCAAAGCGCGTCATTTCACTTGTTGCGTAATGAGCTTTCATCGTTTGCGGAGATTGGAGGCACGAGGGCGGTTTGCCCGGCCGTATCGAGCGATGGAAGAACGATCGCGTTTGCGTCGAGAGAAGATCTCGTCGGGCAGAATGCCGATCGCAATTCAGAGATCTTTTTGTTCGATGGTGTGGAGCTGAAGCAATTAACGCAAACAAAGCTCGAGGGGAACTTTCAACCGTCGATTACGAATGATGGGCGGAAGATCGCGTATGCGTCGAATGGAAAGATTTTTCTGTATGACCGGCTCGACGGAAGATTTACGGAGTTGGCGAACGGAGCGAGCCCGAAAATCAGTGGCGATGGATCGTTCGTTTATTACACGGATAACGAGGCTCTGCTGCGGATTGATACTCGGACGCTGGAGCGTCGCGTTGTGGCGGCGGACGTTGTGGGGCTGGAGATGGTTGAGGGGCGTGCGGTCAGCAACGA
>DATNDM010000699.1:0-2403 GCA_035553235.1 Pyrinomonadaceae bacterium
GCAAACACATGTTGAGCAGAGTGAAAACAAGTTGTTTCCGGAGGCTTTGCGTCTGCTCGGCGCGACGCGGCTACAGCAACTCGAATTCGATATGGATGCCGTCCGTACACATCAATCGAACATGGATAGTGCGATTTATCCAGCCAGCCGGTTGGGGCCAAAAACCTGATCTCGCTGGCGCGCAGGTTGCCTGTACTTTAGGTTGATTGCATGACAACAGAGTGAGTGTAATCAACATCATACATTGTGAGGCGCAAACGATGTTACGGAGTACAAGAGCATTAGAAGACGCACGAATCCACGCGATCGATGGCGATATCGGTCACGTTCAGGAATTCTATTTCGATGATCGAAACTGGCAGATTAATTACGTTGTAATGAACATCGGGAGCTGGCTGCATGGCAAGCTGGTGCTGCTGTCGCCCGCGGCGATTAAGGCGATCGCAGGCGACGAACAGCCGATCGTGCAAGTGTCTTTAACAAAGGACCAGGTGCGGCGCAGCCTCGACGCGCAGGCGCACCGGCCCATCTCGCTGCAGCAGCCGCATGACTACTATCTATATCTCGGCTTGCCGCACTACCTGAATTTGGCCGAGCACCAGGATCCCGGTTTGCTCTCCAATCGGCATGGTCAGTTTGAAACAGGCGAGGCTTCGGAGACGTTGCCGGACCCTGATTTCGATGCTCATCTACGGAGCTCGAAGATCGTCGGTAAGTACCACATCATCGCCGTGGACGGCGAGATCGGCCATCTCGAAGGCTTCATTATCGACGATGAAACGTGGTCTATCCGATACGCGATGGCAGACACCCGAAACTGGTGGCCGGGGAAGAAAGTGTTGCTGGCGACTGACTGGATCTACTGGATCAGTTGGGCAGAGTCGAATGCCTACGTTGGTTTCAGGAGCGAACGGATTCGTAACGCGCCGGAGTTTCATCCGGAACGACCGCTGACACGCGAGTTTGAAGCCGAACTTCATGCCTACTACAACCGTACACCGTACTGGGAATCCAGAAGGTGTGCCTGAAAATTAGTACGCAAAAGGCACAAAAGAACACAAGAGCACACAGGCGGCAATTGAGCCAATTCTGTCTGTATGCTCTTGTGTTCTTTTGTGCCTTTTGCGTACTAATATTCCGCGAATGTTCACGCTACTCAAACTAGAGCTCGAAAAGTTGTTTCGCGCCCGGAGCTTTTATCTGTCTTTCCTGGTGCTGATCGGGTTTGTGGCGCTGATGCTTTGGGGGTTTTACACCTATGCGGAGCGCAAGACGGGCGGGCAAGCGGTTGAGCAGTTCAAATATACCTACGAATCGAAACAATACTTCAACGGTCTCACGTTCGCGCTCTACTCGCTGCTTTTTTCCTTCACGTTACTACTGCCGATTTTCGTCTCGATGAGCGCGGGTTCGCAGATCGCGGGCGAGGCACGCACGGGCACGCTGCGGATGATGTGTACGCGTCCCATCTCGCGCGCGTCGCTAATCATGTCGAAGTTTCTCGTGACCGCGCTTCACGCCGGGCTGCTACTGACGTTCTTCATCGGGTTGAACCTGGTGATTGGCTTGATCTTTGTCGGTTGGGGCAACCTCGAGCTCTATCCCGGTCCGCTCAATCTCGTGGACGTGCCGGGCAAGATCATGCGCGACGAGGCACTGATGCGCTTCGGTTACGCCGCAGTCTCGGGAACATGGGCGCTCCTCGTTATCGCCGCGCTTGCAATGCTTTGTTCCGTTGTCTTCGACTCGCCGGTCCAAGCCACGGTGATGACGATAGCGGCTTATCTAACTCTCTACATCGTCGGACGCGTCGAGTTCTTCGAGCATTTGCGGCCTTACTTTTTCACGACTGACATGGACTTCTGGCGCGACGTGTTCAAGCCCGAGATTCCGTGGCAGAGTCTCTGGCATTACGCGGCTGTCTGCGGCGCGTACACGACCGGCTTGTTGCTGATTACTGTGATCATCTTTGAGCGTAAGGATATCGTTACCTGACATGTGGGTGAAACTCGTCCTGCTGCTTCTGTTTTGTGTGATGATTCTGGGCGCGGTCCACTTCGCCGCGCCGCGTGAAGCCGAGCAGCCAGTCTCGTCCGGCAAAGTTGTTCATTCGCTGAAGCTACTCACCTGGAACATCGGTTATGCCGAGCTCGAAGACGATACACGCGCGCATGACAAAGATTTGCCGGCAATTGCCGAGGTGATCTTACGTGAAGACGCGGACGCAGTTGCGCTACAGGAACTGACTGGCAACGCGCAATTGAAAACGCTGCTTGGTCTGTTGGAGGGAAAATATCGAGGCGCAGTCGCGCAGCAGGGAAGAGGCGATCGATTCGAGGCGGTGCTGGTGAAAGACCCCGGTGCGAGATTCATTCCCGTGCCGGTCGGCGATCGATACGCTCT
>DATNDM010000700.1:0-2703 GCA_035553235.1 Pyrinomonadaceae bacterium
CCACAGGCAACGGTCAAAGGCCTGAACGACTTTCCCGCGGACGTACGCCCGCCTGTCGCGATTGTTCACATCTCGTTTCAGCTCATGGTCGCTTGCGGTGTGGCGATGATGCTCGTCGCGCTCTGGGCCGCATGGCGATACTGGCGTGGCCGGCGCAGTCAAAACTGGCTCGATTCGAAATGGTTTTTGCGTCTGCTGGTCATAGCGACGCCGCTCGGTTTCATCGCGATCGAAACTGGTTGGACCGTGACCGAAGTCGGACGGCAACCTTGGATCATTTACGGAGTGATGCGCACGAGCGAAGCCGTCACACCCATGCCCGGACTCGTCGTGCCTTTCATCACTTTCACCGTGCTTTACATCTTTCTGGCTGCGATCACTGTCTGGTTGTTGCTGCGACAGGTAGCCGCGAGCCCGCGCGATCCCGATCCGATCGCGAAGGAGGTGCGCGTTGCCGCTTGAGACGATTATCGCGGGTGTGATGATTGCTGCGCTCGTTTTGTACGCGCTGCTGGGCGGCGCGGATTACGGCGGCGGCGTCTGGGACCTGTTCGCTTTCGGCCCGCGCGCACGCGAGCAGCGCGCGTTGATTGCGGACGCGATCAGTCCGGTGTGGGAAGCGAATCACGTTTGGCTGATACTCGTGATCGTCGTTCTCTTCACTGCATTTCCACCGGCGTTCGCGGCAATCGCGACCGCGCTTCACATTCCGATCACGTTGCTGCTGATCGGCATCGTGCTGCGTGGCACCGCGTTCACGTTTCGCACCTATGATGTTCAGCGCGACAACGTGCAACGCCGCTGGAGTTTGATCTTTTCTATCGCAAGCATCATCACGCCCATACTCCTGGGCACGATACTCGGCGCGATTGCTTCGGGCACGATTCGAGTTGAAAACGGTTCGGTGACGAGCGGTTTCTTCAACTCGTGGCTGGCGCCGTTTCCTTTCGCGGTCGGGTTCTTCGCGCTCGCGTTGTTCGCGTTTCTGGCGGCGGTTTATTTGACGTTGGAGACGCGCGATCGTGAATTGCAGGAAGACTTCCGGCGGCGCGCGCTCGTGTCGGGTGTGATTGTAGGATTGCTTGCGCTGACGGTTTTTGTGTTGGCGCAGACAGGCGCGCCGACTGTGCGCGCGGGCATCAGCCGAAGCTGGTGGGCATTGGGCTTGCATATTTGCACGGCTGTGTTCGCAACGACTGCATTCTATGCTTTGTGGACGCGGCGATACCCGCTTGCGCGACTCTGCGTGGCGGCGCAGGTGACGTTGATATTGCTCGGCTGGGCGTTCGCGCAATATCCGCACATCGTTGAACCGGATCTAACGATCGCTTCAGCCGCCGGGCCGCCGGCTACACTCGAGTTGTTACTAGACGCACTCGTGGCGGGCGTGATTTTGTTGTTTCCGTCGTATTACTATCTGTTTCGGATTTTCAAAAGCAGAGCCGCGGACGAACGCAGATGAACGCAGATCCGTATCCCGACAAACAATCGATGCGTTATCGTGCCGTCTCCATCGGCCTCGCTGTGTTCGCGTTTTGCATCGGCGGCGCGGCGCTCTTCGGCTGGATTCTTAACAATCCATATCTCAAACGCATTCATCCGTCGCTCGTGACGATGAAGGCAAACACGGCTGTTTGTCTGATGCTCGTCGCGGTGTCGTGCATTCTGATCAACGACCGCTCACCGTCCCACATTAAACGCGGCGTTGCCCATGTCTTTGCGGCGCTTGTGGGGCTCGTCGGATTGATCACGCTGAGTGAGCATGTAGTCGGCTGGAACACGGGCCTGGACCAGTTGCTTTTTCACGAGTCGGCAGCCGAGGCAGGTCTCTCGTTTCCCGGCCGCATGGGGGTGGCCGCATCGCTTAACTTCTTCTTTCTCAGCGTCGCGCTTTTGTTAATCAATGCAAAGGCAAGACGGTGGTTTCGCGTTGCAAACGTCGCAGTGTTACTGGTCGTAACCGTCACTGTGCTCGTTTTTCTTTACTACTTTTACGGTATTGAACAGCTCGAGCCCGTCGCGCTGTACTTCACCATCGCCCTACACACTGTCGTCGCATTCCTGAGCCTTTGCACAGCGATCTTGTTGGTTCGACCGGAGCGCGGGTTCGTCGCAGCGCTACTCGGCGACAGTCCTGGCGCAATCGTCGCGCGACGCATGTTGCCCGCTTTCCTCGTTGTGATTCTGCTGGGCTGGATCAGAACTCTCGCGCGCAAGGCGGAATGGTTCAGTCCGGGCTTCGCGACTGCGTTTTTCGTGGTTGCAGTGCTTGTGCTGCTCGCGGTGCTGATCTGGTTGACCGCCTTATCGCTCAATCGCACCGACAAAGAACGACGCCTCGTCGATTTAGCATTGCGACACAGCGAAGCACGTTTGACCGCGCTTCTCGAACAGCTGCCGGTCGGCATCGGACTCACCGATCGCGAAGGACGTTTCCTGATCCGCAATTCACTCCTGAACAACTTCGTCGGCGAGCGACTCTCGTCGTTCGATCCGGTCTTTGCGGCGCGATGGCGCGCCTGGGACGACGACGGCCGGCTACTCGATCCTTCCGAGTGGCCGAGTGCCAGAGCACTGCGCGGCGAGTCAGTTAGTCCTGGCTGCGAAATGCTTTACACCGGCGCTGATGGAAAACAGATCTGGACGCGCGTGGTCAGCGTTCCGTTCCGCGATCAGGCTGATGAACTGAGCGGCGTGATCGTC
>DATNDM010000701.1:0-6449 GCA_035553235.1 Pyrinomonadaceae bacterium
AGAGCTGGGGCTGCTGGTACCGTTGCTCGTGTTGATGCTGTTCATGGGTGTTTACCCGCGCGTCTTTTTGGATCGTTCGCAGGCGAGTGCTGAGACTATTCGCGCGCGCGTTTCGTCGAGTCCCGCCGGCGGCTCGTATACGACGGAAGTAGTGAAATAAGAATAAAAACTGACTCGGAATGAATGCTTTCTTCGCCCAATCAGTAATGCCCATCATCAACTGGTCGCTAATCGCACCGGAAGTGATCGTCTGCGTCGCGGCCGTGCTGGTGATGCTGGTTGACGCGTTCGTGCGGCCAACGCAGCGCTGGATTACCGGCAGTATTTCTCTCGCGGGCATCGTCGCTGCCGCGATCAGCACGATCTGGCTTTGGTCCACCGGAACGGCTTCAGCCGACGCCTTCAACGGCATGATCGTGCTCGACGAGCTGCGCCTGGGGTTCACGTTGGTCTTCCTGCTTGTTTCCGGTCTGACGTTGCTGATCTCGACAGTATGGGTCGAAGGCGAACAGCTTCCCGCAGGCGAATTTCACTCGCTTTTATTATTCGCCACTGTCGGCATGATGTTGATGGCGTCCGGCAATGATCTCGTCATCATCTTTCTCGGCCTCGAGATACTCTCGATCGCGACTTACGTGATGGCGGGCTTCCGTCGCACCGACATTCGGTCGAACGAATCGTCACTGAAATACTTCATCCTCGGATCCTTTTCATCGGCGTTCCTGCTTTACGGTATCGCGCTCGTCTACGGCGCAACGTCGATAGCCGAACCGGGGCCCGGTGGTTCGCTCAGCCGCATCGTCGCGGGCACAACCAACATCGCCGAAATCGCGACACGCGTGGGCCAGGCGCAGTATCCCGCACTGCTGTTCGCGGGCGCCGCGATGATGCTCGTCGGCTTCGGCTTCAAGATCGCGACCGCGCCCTTTCACATCTGGACGCCCGACGTTTACGAAGGTGCGCCGACACCGGTCACGGCATTCATGGCCGCCGGTCCGAAAGCCGCGGGCTTTGCTTCGTTCATCCGCGTGTTTGTTTTCGGGTTGCCTTTCGTGGTCTCAGCTTCGACTGCGACGACCGGCAACCTGCATCAACTCTGGGTCAGCGCGCTTGCCGTGATGGCGATACTGACGATGACGCTCGGCAACGTCGTCGCGATCCTGCAGGACAACATCAAACGCATGCTCGCTTATTCGTCCATCGCACATGCGGGCTACGCCCTCGTCGGTTTTGTCGCTGCCGGATCCACAACTGATCTGACACAACGCAACAACGCCATCAGCGCAGTCGTGTTCTACCTGTTGACCTACGCGGTGATGAACATCGGCGCGTTCGCCGTGGTGCAAGTGATCGCGCGTAGCGGCGATCGACGTACTTCGATTGAAGACTATCGCGGCATCGGATTCGAGTCGCCGTTACTGGCGTTTTCGTTGAGCCTCTTCATTTTGAGTTTGTTCGGCATGCCGTTGACTGCGGGCTTCATGGGCAAGATTCTCGTCTTTGGCGCCGCGATCGATCAGAAGTACTACACGCTCGTCATCATTGGCGTACTCAACACTGCGATCTCCGCTTATTACTACCTGCGCGTGATCATCGTGATGTTCTTCGGTGAACGGACGGTGGCGTGGAGCGCGCCGCGCGTGCCGCGCAGTGTCGCGGTCGCACTCGTGATCACGGTGCTCGGCGTGCTTTATCTCGGAATCTTCCCGGGACGAGTAATCAACGCACTGCAAACCAGGATCGAGTCTCAATTGTTCACACAATCGAACGCAAGATAGTGTCGCTCGAGAGTCAGGCCCAGATAGTCCAGGAACAACTCGGAGATTCATGGCTGCCGCGGATCTATCGCGAGCGCATCCTCAAGCTCCGCACGCGCTCGTATCACTTCGAGAGTGCGAAGCCCGCCACGCGTGTTGAAATCCAGCACACGCTGCTCGGCGTCGAATTGAAAGTCGGGCGGCGGCGGCTGCTGTGTCCGGATCTGGCGACGGCGAGATACTTGTCAGTCTTCGCACGTGTGGGTTGTCAGGATGTAGCAGTACCGTACGACATAACAAAAATCTCGCACTTAGCGGACGAATTGGAGTCGTCGTGGTATAGAATGTTTTTACTGGTTGAGCAGGAAGCGCGTGCAGAAAGCGCCGGTTCTCGAACGAGACTTCGTGGCCTGCTAATTGCTAAAATCCGCGGCGAGATTGAGGAAGCCGGGCCGGGAACACGCGTCCCGGAGTTCAGGCAAACGACACGGCAGCGCGTCAGATAATCTCGATGGTTTGAATGCCGGATCAGTTTTTAGACAGGATTATAAGATTTTCAGGATTTGAAAGACTGAAGCCTTTAACGACACCGACGAATGACTCAAGATTTGACTACCCCCACTACTTCGCTCCCCTTCCCATTCAACCAGCAGAACTTCTGTCGCTACGAGCCGATTCATCCGAGCATCGATGAGGCGCGGGTGCTGGTTATCGATAACCTGCTCCGCGACGAGCGAGATCTTTCTGCAGTCGCACGTGAGGAATGGGGCGTGACACTTGCCGCCGAGATGCGGCGCGAGCGGCTCATCGCCGGCATGGCGGTAGAAAACATACTCAATAACATCTCGCGCCTCGTTAAGCGGCCGACGACCGAAGTCGCGCACCTTTCGGAAGTCGCCGAAGCCGCGAAACGTTTTGCGCCCGACGCGATTGTCTTGAGCGGCACGTTGCGCGATTTCGATTATTACCAGCAATCGATCCTTGACGAGTTCGCCGGGTTTGTGCGCGAGACGAAAACTCCGGTGCTCGCAATCTGCGGCGGTCATCAACTCGTCGGCCTCAGTTTCGGCGCTCGTGTAATCACACTCGACAAGCGCGAGCAGCACGAACAGCGCCTGGCGCGTCCGCACGAGTATCAATATCGTTTCATCCGCATCACCGCGCCTGAAGATCCGATCTTCAAAAACATCAACTGCTCCGATCCCGAGGTGCCCGCGCGTATCCTGCGCGTCTGGCAAAATCACGGTCTGCAACTCGATCGCGTTCCGGAAGACTTCGAGTTGCTTGCGACGTCGTATCTCTGTCGTAACCAGATGATGGTGAAGCGAACTGCCGGGCAGCTGATCTACACGGTGCAGTTTCATCTCGAGAAATCGTTTGAAGACTGGAACAAGAGCCGCACGCGCTGGGAGCACCCCAACGACTCGCGCGATGGTCGCATCCTCTTCGAAAACTTCCTGACACTAGCCACTCAGAATTGAGGCCACTCACGCAGAAGAGTCTCGCGCTTGCGGCACGTGAGCTCGCCGCGCGTGACGAGATGCTGGCCACTATTCACGCGCAGCATGGCGATCCGCCACTGTGGCAGCGCGACGAGGGATTTTCGACACTCGTTCACATCATTCTCGAGCAACAGGTGTCGTTGAAATCTGCGAAGTCGATGCTGGTGCGGTTGGAGGGAGTAATTCAACCGTTCACACCGGAGCGGTTTCTCGAGCTTGGCGATGCGCATTTGCGTAGTCTCGGCGTGACGCGACAGAAGTCGGCCTACCTGATTGATCTCTCGGCGTCGATTGTCAGCGGTCAGTTAAGTTTTGCGAAACTGGCGCGGATGAGCGATGACGAAGCGCGCGTCGCGCTGACGCGGATCAAGGGCATCGGATCGTGGAGCGCGGATGTTTACTTGTTGATGGCGATGCGGCGTGCGGACATCTGGCCCGCGGGTGATCTGGCGTTAGCGGTAGCGATGAAGGAATTGCTGGGTCTGGCTGCGCGGCCCGGACCGTTAGAACTCGAACAGTGGGCTGAACAGTGGCGGCCACATCGCGCCGTCGCTGCAAGGATGCTCTGGCAGTACTACCTCGGCAGAAAATAGATCACAAAAGGCACAAGAGGGATCACAAAAGGCACAAGAAAAACCAAATGAGATTCTTGTGCCTTTTGTGATCCCTTTTGTGCGTTTTGTGATCCCCTCTATTTGGAGATCGTTGAAGCGGTCGTAGTGGTTCGCGGTGTTCCGATCTCGGTAGTTTCGGGGACGTTCTCCAGCGTCATCTTGATCAAGTCATCAACCACCGCCGTCAGATCGTTCGTCTCGCGATAGACTTCGAGTTGCCGGTCAGCCGACGTACCGCGCTGCAGGATCGTGTGCACATGCTCGATCTCTTTCCGCGAGCCGAGCTCGTCCACCACATCATCAACAAACTCCAGTAACTCCAAAATCAAATCCCGCACCGGCACTTCCGTCTGCTTCCCGAAGTCGATCAACTTCCCCTCCAGCCCGTAACGCACCGCCCGCCACTTGTTCTCCTGAATCAACATGCGCCGGTACAACCGGAACCCCAGGTTGCGATCGATCAACTTATCCAGCTTCGCCACAATCGCCTGGAACAGCGCGGCAATCGCCAGCGTGTCGTCGACGCGCGTCGGAATATCACAAACGCGAAACTCGAGCGTCGGAAAGTATGGATGCGGGCGGATGTCCCACCAAATCTTCTTGCCATCGTTGATGCAGCCCGTCTTGATCAGCAACTCCACGTAACGCTGGAAATTGAGGTACGAGTCGAAGTGATCCGGAATATCGGTGCGTGGAAACTGTTTGAAAACCTCGGTGCGATACGACTTGAGCCCGGTGTTGTGGCCCATCCAGAAGGGCGACGAAGTCGAGAGCGCCAGCACATGCGGCAGGAAGTAACGCGCCGCATTCATGATGTGAATCGCACGCTCGCGATCAGCCATGCCGACATGCACGTGCAGTCCGAAGATCAACAACGACCGCGCCACCGTCTGGAGCTCCTGCACCAGCAGCTCGTAACGTTCGTCGTCGAATATTTTTTGATCCTGCCAGCGCGAGATCGGGTGTGTCGACGCCGCGACGATTGCGAGTCCATTCTTTCGCGCGAGCCCTGAAATGATGCTGCGCAGTCGGGTAATGTCGGTGCGTGCTTCCTGAATATTACGGCAAATGCCCGTTCCGACCTCGACCATCGACTGGATCATCTCCGGCTTGATCTGCTCGCCCAGCAGCATCTTGCCTTCCTCGAGAATCTCCGCGACGTGCGAGCGTAACTCGCGTGTTTGCGGATCGACGATCTGAAACTCTTCTTCGATACCCAGTGTGAATTGATCGAACATTTGCCCTCTTTCCATCTTGTCTTACGTATCGAGAAACCGCGCGATCATCCGCCAATCAGGCTTCACCTTGCCGATGAACTCGTGCCGCAGATGCTTCAACGCGCTCCGCGGCGAGTGAACGGGACTATAAAGATCAAAGTGCACGTACCACGTGCGCGGCTCGCCCTCCTGAAACAGGAAGTGCAGCACCGCCGCGGCCCGATCATTTTCGTAAAAGCCACCCGTGGTGTCTTTGTGGTTCGCGAATCGTCGCGTGAAGTCGTCGCGGCGCGACAGTGTCGATTCCATCATCGGCCACGCTTCAAACTGTAATCCGACTCCGCCTTCACCATATACATTAGTTATTCTTTTGACGAGATGCCAGAGCTGCTTCGCCTGCATGCGCTTCAGGAGGAGCAACAATGCCTGTTGCTTGTCGAGCGACCATGAATCGAAGGCCACGGCGTCGCTCGTTGCGCCCCACAATCCCGTGAGTTTTCCGGTCAGCAATTCCTTCGTTTCGCTGGAAAGCTCAGCCCACGCGAGCGACAACTCAGCCTCAGCCATTAGAAACTTCGCGCTCGAGTATGGCTCGCGCTTCGTCAGATAAGCCCTGAAATTTCAAGCCGACACCACGACCCGGATTGCTGTAAACCACGACCGCATTACACACCGCCTGCACGTCCTGCCGGAAAGGTATCCGCACGAGCAGCAGCACGCCCTCCGGGATATCAGCCTGCGTGTTCATGTAAAGCCCACCGGGGCTGATGTCCTTGGTGCTGGCGACGCCGGTTACGTCTTTGCCGTCGAAAAAGACATCGACGATGAGCCGCGAGCGGTCGTAGCTTCTGCGCTCTTCCTGTGTTTCGAAGCCTCGGTCTTTGTCGTCAGGCATCGGCGTCTCCTCTTAATCCGGATTTCTCTGTGCAACCTCTGTGTCCTCTGTGTCTTCGTGGTTATATTTTCCAGCAATAGCACCACGGAGACACAGAGGACACAGAGGTTGCACAGAGAAAGCACAGCCGGCTTGATTGTACTCGTTTTCGGTCACTTTTTGCTGATGATGTAGGTGGGCACCATGCCCCCGCCGGAGCTGACGTTGGCAAGCTCAGTAAACGAAAGACGCGTGAATGCCGACCCGACTTTGCCGTTGAACAACAAAGGATCGAGGTCGACGAGCTGTTCCGCGAATTCGATGCGGCCATCGTCAGTCAGCGCCGGAAAAGTCTCGCGAGCGGTCGGAACGCGCTCCTGCACGAGATAATCACCGTCAGCCAGGGCATTGTTGATTGCTTCGTCCCAGCCGCGTTGGTCGACGTTCCAGCCGATCGTGATGCCGTGACCACCGTAATCGTCGTT
>DATNDM010000702.1:0-8318 GCA_035553235.1 Pyrinomonadaceae bacterium
TCGTATCGTTTGCTTCATGACTGACGGTTATGTCGGTAACGACATGGAGATCATCTCGGAAGTGCAGAAGCATCCGAATGCGCGCGTGTTCTCGTTCGGCATCGGCAGCTCGGTAAATCGGTTTCTGCTCGACAAGATGGCAGAAGCTGGACGCGGTGAAGTCGAGTACGTTGGTCTCAACGACGACGGATCCGCGGCGGCACGACGCTTCCACGAACGTGTCCGCAGTCCACTGCTGACCGATATCACGATCGAGTGGAATAACCTTCCGGTTGCTGACGTTTATCCGCAACGGATTCCGGATCTGTTTAGCGTGAAGCCTCTCGTTATCAAGGGACGATACACGGCTGCGGGTCGCGGCACGATTCGACTGAAGGGAAAGATGGCGGGCGGTGATTTCGTGCGCGACATTCCAGTCGATTTTCCCGAGACGATGGCGTCGCACGATGTGCTGGCGCCGTTGTGGGCGCGGGCGCGAATCGACGACTTGATGGGCCAGGACCTCCAGGGTGCGCAGTCAGGATCGATGCGTCAGGATTTGAAAGACACGATCACGCAGCTCGGTATCGAGTATCGCTTGATGACGCAGTTTACTTCGTTCGTAGCGGTCGAGGAGATGGTGGTGACTGATGGTGGTAAGCCGCGACGAATCGATGTGCCGGTTGAGGTTCCGGAAGGCGTCGAGGGATTCAACCAATTAGATGCTGCTGCGCCAAGGGGAACTCCGTTGGCGTTCAGCCTCTACAGGGCGAATGGGGGCTTCATCGTTCAGAAGAAGGACAGTCGAAAGGCGTTGCCGATGCCACCGAACACGCCGCCGATGGTGTCGTCCGTTCAGGCGGAAGTGGGTACGGAAGGAACTCAATTGTTGGAGTCGCAAAGAGAGCTGCGTCAGAAACTTCATCGCTCGGTCCTTGCAGTCGTTGAAAAGGTGCAAAAGAAAGAAATGGTCCTGAGTACTACCGAGTTTGGGTTCGTTCACGACGGCAAAGCGGAGGTGCAAGTCTGGTTGACTGAGAAATCGGACGAGGCTTATGCGCAACTCAAGGAACTCGGTTTCGAAGTCTTGCTTGATGCGAAGAGTTCAAACGTAATCATCGGACGATTGCCCATCGATAAGCTCGAAGCGTTGGCGAAACTTAAGGTAGTGAAATACATCGCGCCGCAGAAATGAGCCACGGAGTTCACGGATCACAAGGATCCGTGTAATCTGTGGCGCATGCCGATCGTAATGAAATTTGGCGGGACGTCAGTAGCCGACGCTGCCGCCTTCGAGAACGTCGCACGCATCGTTAGCGCGGAGCGTGCGGCGTTTCCTATTGTTGTTGTATCGGCAATGAGCGGCGTGACGGATGCGCTTCTGGCTGCCACGCTCGATTCAGTTGGACCAATATTCAGTCGTCATCTAACAACCGCTGCACAGCTTCTGAGAGGATCCGAATTAGAGCGCTTCAATGAATTTGTGAAACGCCCCCAAGCCGAAGTGCGCGAACTACTGCACTCGCAGAATCCCTCCAATCGCAAAGCCGTTCAGGATGCCGTTGTCTCGTTTGGTGAGATCCTTTCCAGCACATTGATGGCCGCGGTGTTGAATCGCCGTGGTGTAAAAGCACGACAGGTTGATGCGCGCCGCTGCATCATCACGGACGCTGAACATACTTGCGCCGCGCCGTTGCTGGAAGAAACGTTCGAGCGCACTTCGCAGGAATTAACTCCGCTGCTGGAAACCGGAGTCGTGCCTGTTCTCGGCGGGTTCATCGGTGCGACGTTGGAAGGCGCGACGACGACGCTCGGACGCGGCGGGTCTGATTACACCGCTGCATTGATCGGCGCCGCACTCAA
Source organism: Pyrinomonadaceae bacterium (assembly GCA_035553235.1). Taxonomy (GTDB): domain Bacteria; phylum Acidobacteriota; class Blastocatellia; order Pyrinomonadales; family Pyrinomonadaceae; genus PSRF01. The sequence goes on from DATNDM010000702.1 coordinate 1,843, forward strand.
CGTCAATGAGATTCAGATCTGGACTGACGTCACTGGTGTGTTGACTGCCGATCCGCGAGTGGTTCCGAACGCACAGACGATCGATCGGCTGTCGTACAGCGAAGCCGCCGAACTCGCTTATTTCGGCGCGAAAGTTTTGCATCCAAAGACGATTCAGCCCGCGATTGAGAATTCGATTCCCGTGCGCATCTGCAACTCCCGCATGCCGCAGGAGCGTGGCACGCTCGTTGGTCCACAAAGCGAGACGTCGCCGCGAGCTGTCAAGGCGATCGCACATAAAACCGGTGTGACGATCGTTCAAATCACTTCGGCGCGCATGCTGGGCGCATACGGTTTTTTGCGCGCGCTATTCGAGGTGTTTGAGCGACATCGGACTGTCGTTGATGTGGTGACGACGTCGGAAGTCAGCGTGTCGTTATCGTTAGACGAGGCGAATGCGTTGCCGCAGATTGTTGACGAGTTACAACAGCTCGGCACGGTCGGGATCGAAAAGGGAAGAGCGATTATCTGCGTTGTCGGTGAAGGGTTGCGCGGGACACCGGGGATTGCCGGCCGTGTGTTCGGCACGATTAGCGATATTAATGTGTCGTTGATCTCGCAGGGTGCGTCGAGTATTAACCTGACGTTCGTGATCAGCGAAGAGCGGGTGAAGGAAGCTGTGATAAGACTGCACGAAGAATTTTTCGGCCGCGAAAAGGGACAAAAAGAAGGGTCGTAGATGGATGTTTTCAATTTAACGCGGGCATTGATCGATATTCCGTCTGTAACAGGCGATGAGCGGGCAGTCGGGCAGTTTCTTTCGAACTATCTCGAGGAAGCAGGGCTTAGGGTTGAGAGACAGGAAGTCGCCCCGGAGCGGTTCAACGTGATCGCGAGGACGCACGCGCCGCCGCGCATCGTTTTTTCGACGCACATGGACACGGTGCCGCCGTTCATCGAATCGCGAGAGGATGAGGAGTTTATTTATGGCCGCGGTTCGTGCGACGCGAAAGGCATCATGGCGGCGCAGATTTTTGCCGCGCAGCGTTTGCGCGATGAAGGTGTGAACGACGTCGGGCTGCTGTTCACAGTTGATGAAGAGCTTGGCAGTCTTGGTGCACAGGCGGCGAACCAGCATCCGCTCGCACGCGAGTGTCGTTACCTCATCAATGGTGAGCCGACTGACAGTCGTTTAGCGACGGGCACCAAGGGATCCGTGCGAGTGATCATTACGACGGAAGGGCGCGCGGCGCATTCCGCGTATCCGGAAGCGGGCGAGTCGGCAATCGAGAAGTTGCTCGATATTCTTGACGATATTCGCACGCGTGATTGGCCGGAAGATAGCTTCTTTGGAACGACGACGTGCAACATCGGCGTGCTCAGTGGCGGCACGCGCCCGAACGTCATCGCAGATAAAGCACGTGCAGAATTGCAAATTCGACTCGGGATCGATATAGAGCAGGTCAAGAAAGTCTTGGAAGACGCTGTTGGCGATCGTGGGCGGCTGGAGTATGCGTCGGCGCACAATCCAATCCGGTTGTTTTCTGTTGACGGCTTTGAGCAGTGTGTGGTGCGCTTCACGACTGACGTGCCGTACTTGTCGCAATGGGGCAAGCCGTTGCTGCTTGGACCAGGATCGATTCTCGACGCGCACACAGATCACGAGCGGATTTCAAAACGTGAATTAGCAGACGCGGTCGATCTTTATGTGAACCTCGTTAAGAAGCTGAAAACATGAAACTCGCTTTAATCGGACACGGAACGATGGGCCAGCTTGTCGAGGCCGGCGCGCGCAAGAATGGCGACGAGGTCGGCGTCGTGCTTACGAGTGCAGATGACGTCACCGCGGAACAACTGCACGGTCACGACGTCGCGATCGATTTTTCCGCCGGCGACGCGGTGCTGAAAAACATCGAAGCATGTGTCCGTGCCCACGTGCCGCTCGTCGAAGGCACGACTGGTTGGAAGCAACACGAATCGACTGCGAAACAGATCGTGGCCGACCACCTGGGCGCGATGGTCTACGGCGCAAACTTCTCGATCGGCGTCAACCTTTTTTATCGCATCGTACAACACGCCGCCGCATTGTTTTCAGCCGTCGACGGCTATGCACCGTTTATCGAAGAAGCCCATCACAACCGCAAGCGCGATGCGCCTTCGGGAACAGCCTTGAAACTGCGCGACCTGATGTCGGAACATCTCGGCGCTGACATCCCGACGTCCTCGACGCGGGCCGGCCACATCCCCGGTACGCATCGCGTCGGTTTCGACTCCGAAGCCGATCAGATTTTGTTGACGCACACAGCGCGCTCACGCCAGGGCTTCGCAAACGGCGCCCTGCTGGCCGCACGCTGGATCATCGGACGAACAGGCTTCTTCGAATTCTCAGACGTAATAGAAGAAATAATCGCCACAAAAAAGCAGTAACGGTTATGTGCTTTTTTGTGGCTAAAAAGGAGTTTCACTATGACATTAAAACTCGACTGGCTTCGCGGATGCGCGACGGCTCTGGTAACACCCTTCACGGCCAGCGGCGCGGTTGATGAGCCTCGCTTGCGCGACTTGATCGAATATCAAATCGCGGGCGGCGTTCGCATACTCGTGCCCTGCGGCACAACGGGCGAGAGCGTCACCATGTCTGACGAAGAAAACCAACTCGTCATTCGCACTGCTGTCGAACTCGCACGCGGGCGCGCCAAAGTCATCGCCGGCACCGGCAGCAATTCAACGTCAGTCACGATTCATCGCTCGCAAACCGCACGTGATCTCGGCGTCGACGCCGTACTGACGGTCGCGCCTTATTACAACAAGCCGACACAAGACGGTCTCTACGCGCACTTCCGCGCGATCGCTGAAGCAATCAGCGATCTGCCGGTCGTGATCTACAACGTGCCCGGACGCACGTCGTCCAACATCTCCGCCGAAACCACGCTACGCCTCGCACGCGAGGTCGAAAACATCGTCGCCGTCAAAGAAGCGTCCGGCAATCTCTCGCAGATCATGGAAATCCTGCGCAGCCGTCCGAAAGATTTTCGCGTCATCTCCGGCGACGATTCACTCACGCTCGCGCTGATCGCGTTGGGCGGTGACGGCCTGATCTCGGTCGCTTCGAATCAAGCTCCGGGCATGATGTCGCGACTTAACGATCTCGCGCTTGCAGGCCAATGGGACGAAGCCCGCGCGCTGCACTATCGTCTGCTGCCGTTGATGGAAGGCAACTTCATCGAATCTAGTCCTGGTCCAGTGAAAGCGGGACTCGCGCTCATGGGCCTGATCGAAGAGAACCTTCGTCTGCCGCTCGTTCCCGTGCAGGAAAAGACGCGCAATCGTATGCGCGAGATCCTGACTGAAATCGGATTACTCAAGGAAACGTCGCATGCCGTTGCGTGAACAGATCGAGGAGCTGGCAGCCCGCACGGACAATCAGTTTTCGCGCGCAGACAGGGCAGTATTCGATGAGCTGAAGCAAGCACTGAATCGTGGCGAAGTGCGTGCGGCTGAACGCGGCATAGACGGTAAGTGGATCGTAAACTCGTGGGTCAAGCAGGGATTGTTACTCGGCTTTCGCATGGGCGTGACGATGGACATGTCGACCGGCGAGAACTTCAAGTTTTTCGACAAAGACACTTACCCTGCTCGGCCGACTACGATGGCTGACAGCGTGCGCATCGTTCCTGGTGGCTCGACGATCAGAGACGGCGTGTACATCGCGCCCGGCGTTGTTTGCATGCCGCCGATGTTCGTCAACGCGGGTGCTTACGTCGATGCGGGAACGATGATTGATAGCCACGCGCTGGTTGGTTCATGCGCACAAATCGGCAAGCGCGTCCACATCTCGGCGGCGGCGCAGATCGGCGGCGTGCTCGAGCCCGTCGGCGCCGTGCCCGTGATCATCGAAGATGATGTTTTGGTCGGTGGGAACTGCGGAGTTTATGAAGGCACGATCGTACGCGAGCGTGCGGTGCTGGCGTCGGGCACGATCCTGACCGGCTCGACTCCCGTTTACGATCTCGTGCGCGGGCAGATCTATCAACGCGCTGCTGATGGACCACTCGAGATACCAGCGGGCGCGGTGGTTGTTCCAGGCGCACGCGCGGTCACGACTGAGCGTGGACGCGATTGGGGACTATCACTCTACGCCGCGGTGATCGTGAAGTATCGCGACGAGAAGACTGACACGGCGGTGCGACTAGAGGATTACCTGCGTTGAAAAAATTCGCGCCACCGAAACGCTTGCAGGGGATCGAAAAGAGCGTCATTCGCCAGGTTTTCGATCGCGCGCTGCCCGGCAGTCTTAATCTCGGGTTGGGCGAGCCCGATCTGCCGACGCCCGACGTGATTCGGAGGGCTGCGGTCAAGGTGATCGTCGAGGAGCAGAACGGTTACACGTCGCACGCTGGTCTGCCGGCCCTGCGAGAGAAAGTCGCGAGTGAGTATCCGTATCTCGAAGGGCGGCCGGAGCGCGTTGTCATCACGGCGGGTTCGCAGGAAGCGTTGTATCTCGCGTTGCTGACGCTCGTCGATGAAGGCGATGAGGTGTTGCTGCCGAATCCCGGGTTCGTCGCGTACCCGACGCTCGTGCGGATGGCGGGTGGTACGGCGAAGTTTTATCGCATGCCGCGGGAGCAGGGGTTTGCGTTTGATGTCGATGAGTTTCGACGCGCGCTCACGCCGCAAACGAAGGTTGTTGTTTGTATCAGTCCGTCGAACCCGACGGGACGGACATTAACAAACGAAGATCTCGCGGCGGTTGCGGATGCGGTGCGTGATCACGGTGCATATTTAATCAGCGACGAGATCTACCGCGAGCTCTACTACACGCCTGAGCGGCCGGGGTCGCTATCTGCCGTTTACGATCGAACGATCGTGATTAGTGGATTGTCTAAGTCAATGAGCATGACGGGCTGGCGACTCGGTTGGTTGTGCGGCGATGACGATCTCGTCAAGGCGATGCTGGTGTTGCATGGATACGTGACGACGTGTGCGTCGACAGTCTCGCAAAAGGCATCGCTTGCGGCATGGAGTGATGAAGCTGAAGCGGCGCGCGTTGGTTTTCGCGAAACGTTTCGGGCGCGAAGGGACCATCTGCTTGGGTTAGTGGAAAGCGAATTGGGATTGAGAGCGGTGACGCCGGACGGCGCGTTTTATACGATGATTGATGTGAGCGAGTATGGATCGTCGATGAAGGTGGCGGAGGCGCTGCTCGATGAAAGGGTGATCACCGTGCCCGGCGCGGCGTTCGGGAGTGAAGCCGAGGGATTCCTGCGCGTCTCGTTTTGTGCGGAGTTGGACCAGTTGGACGAAGGTGTGCGGCGAATTAAGAAAGCCATCCACAGATTACGCAGAAGTAATCTGTGAAGTGTGTAGTCAAACAAAAGTTATGAAGAAATATCGTGTTGGAATTTTAGGCGCGACTGGCATGGTGGGCCAGCGGTTTATGCAACTGCTTGAACATCACCCGCAGTTTGAAATCACCGCGGTCGCCGCCTCCGATCGCTCGCAAGGAAAAACCTACGGCGAGGCGTGTACGTGGCGGCTCAACGGTGAAATGCCGCGTACGGTCCGCTCACTACACGTGCAACCGCCGGCGCCGCCACTCGATTGTGATCTCGTGTTTTCGAGTTTGCCTGGCGATATCGCGCGCGAGACCGAGGGCAGTTTCGCTGCGGCAGGCTATCCTGTCATCAGCAACTCATCCGCGTTTCGCATGGACGAAGATGTGCCGCTCTTGATTCCTGAAGTGAATCACGAGCATCTGGAGCTGCTCGTGCGTCAGCGACAACACTATCCATCCGGTGGCTTCATCGTCACGAATCCAAACTGCTCGACGATCATGCTGGTGCTGGCCCTCGCGCCGCTGCATGCGACGTTTGGTATCAAGTCAGTCGTGGCGACTACGTTGCAGGCACTTTCGGGCGCGGGTTATCCGGGCGTGGCGTCGCTCGACATCATCGACAACGTGCTGCCGCACATCGGTGGCGAAGAAGAGAAGATCGAAATTGAAACGACGAAGATCCTCGGGCGCTTTGTTACCGATCACATCGAGCCGGCGCGGATGGCTGTGAGCGCGCAGTGTCATCGCGTGAATGTTTCGGATGGTCACATGGCGGCTGTGCGCGTGAGCTTCACACGTAAACCTGTGTTGGGAGAACTGCGTGAAGCGCTGAGCTCGTTTCGATCGTTGCCGCAGGAGTTAGGTCTGCATTCTGCGCCGGCGAACCCGATCGTTGTTCGTGATGAGATTGATCGACCGCAGCCGAGGCTTGATCGTGATGCGGGAAATGGGATGACGGTCACCGTGGGGAGGATAAAGGAAGATACGGTGCATGATTATCGGTTTATCGTGCTGAGTCATAACACGATTCGAGGAGCTGCTGGCGCGGCGATACTCAATGCGGAGTTGTTAGACAGGATGAACAAGATTCTTTCATGAGCCTTCGGGATGGCGCTTGGATCGGGTCAGTACCGGGAGCGGTAGCGACCTGGTCAACCCTCAG
>DATNDM010000703.1:0-6374 GCA_035553235.1 Pyrinomonadaceae bacterium
TTCCTTCCCAAACGCCAACCAGAACAACGCGCACTCGGCGAGAGGCGCGAACGTTTCGGCAATCACAAGAAAGAATGCTCGCGAATGATCGATTAACAAGAGCGGCAAGACGAGCGTGACGATCGGATAAGTACATGCCGTCAGCCACACTCCCGCGAGTATTCGTCTGCGTTTCGAGTGGTGCGGTGAGAGTCCGAAGAGAAGTATGGGAGTTTCGATCGCGATCGTGACCAGATATCCGATCGGCAGGAACCGCCAGAGCTCGAATGGCGACACTACAGCATCCTCAGCAGGAACGGCGCTTCGGCGAGCACGTGTGCAATCGCCACAGTGAAGTAGACGTCACGCGTGGTGGCGTAATCGATTGAGAAACCGATCCAAAGCGCAGCGACGGCAACAAGCGCCACGATCAGCGCTGCGGTAACAATCCGCGGAAATCCTCGCGGATGCCGCGCGATGGGTACGGTACGGAATTCCCAAAAGCGCGCGCTCCCGATCCGTCCGATCAGCGGCAACGCGAGAATCCAAACGCCGTAGTGCAGCATCTCGAGAAACATGTGCACAGAAACCAGCATGTGACTCGAAACCTGCGGCAACACTTCCGCGCCGGAATGCTGTGTGATTCGCCAGAACAGCCCGTTGTCGTCCACGAGCGGCGACGTGCGCGACAACTGCCAGATCATAATCACGAGCACCAACGGCAACAGCCAGAGACAGCGCCGGTAAGCTCGCGACCATTCCGGGCGCGTGCGCCGCAGATGTCGATCGAGAAACCACAGCGCGATCAGCGGATGGATGTAAACAAGCGCGAGACTGAACAACGACGGTCCAAGCCAGTTCAACGCACACAAGACCAAAGCGACCGGAATGGCCCACGTCCAATTCGCGCCTCGCTTTTGCCGGCTGCGCAACCACACCAGCAACGCGATCCAGACGAGCAGCGCTGTGTTCCACGAAGCGACGATCACAGACCACGCCTCTTCGCTCCACAGCGCCGCGTTGTAAATGAACGGAAGCGAAACATAGGTCAGCGTCAGCACGCCGAGACCGGCAAACGCAGTCAAAAAGAAATTGCACGATCTGCCGAAGCGCACCGGCAGTCGCATGAGGAAGTAGCGCAGCTCAAACCAGTTGTGCGGTCCGGCGAAGAAAAACAACGTGATGATTGAGACTTGCAGCGGCAACCAACTCGCGAAAGCCGCCGCTGCCACGACGCACACTACCAGAATCAAGCTAAATGAAATCGTTGTAGGGGTGGCCCTCCGTGGCCATCCCTTACGTGAAGTCATCGTGGGGTGGTCACTGAGGGCCACGCCTACAATGGCGTTTTGCATCGATTATTCCCCAGGTGTGTTCTGTTTCTTGAGTGGAATCAGCAGACGCATCCGCCCGTTCAGTTGGTCGTCGGGAACGATCTCGACGTCGACGCCACCGATGGTCGTCTTGCCCTCCGCGAGTGCCTGCGGCAGATTGTGCCAGCGCCACGACGGTGGCGGTCCGACGTTACCACGAGTGATGATCGCTGCAGCGCCGAGCACGACAGCCACGAGCACAGCGGCGCCGATTGTTTTCTGAGTCCGTCCGAACGACGACGAACGCGCAATCAGCACGCCCGCGAACGACACGGCCATAAACATCAACAGCCCGGCGATGATTGTGCGCGGCGCACTGAACGCAATGCCGCCGACGACGGGCGAACTCCCGACATCGCCGTCGATTGCCGCGCGAAAGTTCTTGAAGTCAGACTTTGTGATCTGAAGTTTCGCTTCGTAAACCGTCGGATCCGGCACGATCTCGAGGTTCGTGTGCAGGATCGTTTTCTGAGGCGTTTTTGGTCTTGCGACGTCGGCGTTGGTGCTTGAAACGGCGCTCAGAAGAACACAAACAAGGAGAAGGGATTTGATCATGTGTGCTCCTTCGGTGGCTGGATTCTGATCTTCGGAGCTTATACAGTAAAATCACTCCAGAGGTAAACAATTGCCCCGCGAACTCCGAGTTATCAGTAACAATCAAAAAGTCCGTCAACCCAAGCCCGAATGGCTTCGCATCCGTCTCGGTGACCCGACCAACCAGAACCAGGTGCTGCAACTGATTGAAGGTCTGAACCTGCACACCGTCTGCCAGGAAGCGCGTTGCCCAAACATTTTTGAGTGTTGGACCGATCGCACCGCTACGTTCATGCTGGGCGGCGACATCTGCACGCGTCATTGCGGCTTTTGCGCCGTCGGCAAGGGTCAGCCGGGCGCGTTGGATCCCGAGGAGCCGCGACACGTCGCCGAAGCTGTGAACCATCTCAATCTCGCGCATGCCGTGATCACTTCAGTCAACCGCGACGATTTACCGGACGGCGGCGCTGCGCACTGGGCCGACACGATTCGACAAGTGCGCGCCATGAATCCCGATTGCAAGGTCGAAGTGCTGATCCCCGATTTCAACGGCGACGAAGCAGCACTCAACACCGTGCTCGACGCAGAGCCCGACGTGCTCAATCACAACACTGAGACGATCGCGCGGCTGTATCGACGTGTCAGGCCCGACGCCGTCTATCAGCAGTCGCTGACGTTGTTACAACGTGCGGCGGCGCGACGCGATCGCGAAAATCGCGGCATGTTGACGAAGAGCGGCATCATGGTCGGACTCGGGGAGACATTCGAGGAAGTCGTCGAACTCATGCGCGACCTGCGCAGCGTCTCGTGCGACATCATGACGATCGGACAGTATCTCCAACCGCACGCGCGCCGTTTGCCAGTTGAGCGGTACGTCACGCCGGAAGAGTTTGCGAAGTGGCGCGAGATTGGCATGTCGATGGGATTTCATCACGTCGAATCAAGCCCGCTGACGCGTTCCTCGTATCACGCACGCGAGCAAGCCGCGAAATGAAAGCCGCGATTTTCAGACAGCACGGCGGTCCGGAAGTGCTCGAGTACACGGACGTGCCCGAGCCGCGGATCCGCGCGAACGAAGTGCTGGTCGAGGTGAAAGCGTGCGCGCTGAACCATCTCGATATTTTCGTTCGCAATGGATTGCCGGGGATCGAGATTCCGTTGCCGCACATTCTCGGGTGTGATGTGGCGGGAGTCGTAAAGGAAGTCGGCGACCTGGTGACGTGGGTCAAGCCGGGCGAAGACGTGATGGTCCAGCCGGGCGTCTCGTGTGGGCATTGCGAGGCGTGTCTCAGCGGGCAGGACAATCTGTGTCGCGAGTACGACATGATCGGCTACCGGCGCGACGGTGGTTATGCTGAGCTCGTGGCGGTTCCCGGCGTGAACATTATTCCGAAGCCGGCGTCGTTGAGCTGGGCCGAAGCGGCGGCGTTGCCGCTCGTGACTGTCACCGCGTGGCACATGCTGGTGACGCGCGCGAACGTGCAGCCGGGTGAAGATGTGCTCGTGCACGCGGCGGGCAGTGGTGTGGGTTCAGTCGCGATTCAGATTGCGAAACTCCGCGGCGCGCGCGTGATCACGACGGCGAGCTCGGACGAGAAGCTGGCGAAAGCGCGCGAGCTCGGGGCTGATGAGACGATCAATTACAGTCACGACGATTGGCCGAAGGAAGTGAGGCGACTCACCGGACGCAAGGGCGTTGATGTCGTCGTCGAGCACACGGGTGCAGCGACGTGGCCCGGTTCGATTGCGGCGCTCAAGAACAACGGGCGGCTGGTGACGTGTGGAGCGACGAGTGGCTACGATGCGCGGACGGATCTGCGGCAGGTGTTCTACCGGCATTTGACGCTGCTCGGATCGTTTATGGGATCGAAGGGTGAGTTGCTCGAGGCGATAAAGTTCGTGGCGCAGGGGAAGATTCGTGGAGTTGTCGATCGCGTCCTGCCGCTTAGCGAAGCACGTCAGGCGCACGAATTAATAGAGGATCGCGCTCAGTTCGGAAAAGTGATCTTAGCCGCAGATGAACGCGGATAAACGCTGATCTGCGTTAATCTGCGTTCATCAGCGGCCTACTTATTCGAATAGTCCTCAGTGACGTACCGCTTTTTCAAAAGCTCCAGATTTCCTTCTTCGAGATTGAAGTTTGTTCCGGCGATCACCTTCTTGCCTTCATCCGTCGTCACCCAATCGACGACCTGCGGTGCGTTGGCCCGGAGGAAAATGCTGTCGGCGGGCTCGAAGGGTTTGCCGTCTTTCCGCGAGAAGACCCAGATGTAAGTGTACTGGCCGTTCTTGACGTACTGTAGATCTGCTTCGAAACCCTTGAGCGGCGACGGTGCTGGACCGGCCGGTGTCGCACTTGCCTCGCTGGTGTTCGCGTTCCTCGGCGCGTTACCGCCGCAGCCCGCCAGGAGCAGAACCAAAATCAAAATCAACTGGCCTTTTGCGTTCATCTCAAGGCACTCCCGATTCTTCATCAATCTTCTCGTCTCTAATGTACATGATCGTGCACTGGGTGTCCTCGTAAACGATATCAAACCAGCCGCTATTCCTCGCGTGCTCGAAAAAGTCGTAATGCGTGTTGTCTGAAAACACATAACGCGCGCCGAAGCGATCGCGAATCAGCGGCCCCGGATCCTCTTCAGTCCCGAGCGTGATGCGGTCGTAGAGACGCGAGAGATCCGCGTTCTGGTCGAACAGATAACTCGGATCGAGCCCGGAGACGTAGTAATGCGTCGGATCGAAATAGAAGAGACGCGGAAAGTCGTCCCAATCCGTGTTGAAGATCAACTGCCCCGGCGGCACGTTCTTGCGCATCCACGCCGCGCCGGCCTGATAGTAGTCGTGAGCCTCACTCTGCTTGATTTCGTCCCGCGTGGCGAAATAGTTGAAGAAGAGGAACACAGCCAACACGACTGCCACCGTCGCGACCGCGACCGTTCGCAGCACATCACGCAGCGTACTGCCTTGCTCATCCGGCTCCGCCACGCCTTCGCGATCGAGAAACGGTTTGAGCTCTTCGAGTACTTCCGCCGGCAGACGCGTGAGATACGGTCGATAACCCTCCAGCCACGGCTTCAACGCAAACCCGGCAAACAAGACTGCAAACGGCGGCCAGTACTCCGCGATCCGTTTCCAGCGCGCCGTCATGATCATCAGTGTCGTGGAAAGCAGCAGGAAGAAGATCGGATACTGACCGCGCCGCCGTTCCGAAGGCTCAAACGCGAGATATCCAACGACCATCGCGATACACGCCACCGCCGAGTTGCCGAGAAATTCCCACGAATCGTACGGGTACCACTCCGATCCCACCTTCGTGTCGAATTCTGACGCGGTGAGCTTGATTTTGATGTGTTCGACGAGCAGTTGCAGATTGTGTGGAAAGTAAGGATTGTTGACGAGCCCGAGCACGCAGCCCGCGATCACGTAAACCAGCGGACGCCATTCAAACCGTTTCTCCGTGATCGCGATCGAGACCGACCAGAAAACCGCCGCCACGATCAGCAGCACGAACAGATCGTATGTCCACGTGAAGACGAGGGCGAGCGGCAGCAGCGGCCAGTACTTTCGCTTGAAAAACAGGTGAATCGCGATGACGAGGAAAATGATCGCAAACGGCGGCGCCTTCGCCATGTTCATGCGAAACAAAAACGGCGCGGAACACGCGAGCAGCGCAATCAACCAGACGAGGGCGTAACGCACGCGATAGCGCAGCAGCAGCCAGTAACACGACAACACCGCGAGGCTTCCAAAGATTGCAGAGGCGATCTTTGCGCCCAGTCGCGGATCCGAAGACGCCGCGAACGGAATCTGGATTATGTGGAACAGCAGATGATGGTCCACATAGTCTTTGGGATTTAGCGTCGTGAGCGGCAGCCAGGGAAACTGCGGTGGGAAATGCCCGCTCTTGATTGACTCCCAGAGCGTTTGGGCCCATCTGATGTGGTAGTAACCGTCGAAGTCGCCGCAGCAGATTGCCGTCGTAGCGAACTGAAGTCTCCAGAAAACGAAACCGACAACGATGGCGCCAACTATAAACTCGATACTGCGGATGGACGACTCGGATTTAAACCTGGAGACTATGCCGGAGGAAGTCGTCATCAAACTCTCAACTGGCGTTTGCCGGTAAACTCACAGTTGGTCGATCAGTTCGAGTAGTGCTCGGGGATCGATGGGCTTGGTCATGTGAGCGTTGAACCCGGCATTGGTCGATCTCTCCTTGTCGTCAAACATGGAATAGCCGGTGACGGCGACCATCGGAACGGTTTCATAACCCGGCATCGTTCTCATTTCCCTGGCCAACTGGTAACCATTCATCTCGGGCATGCCGATGTCGGAAATAACGACGTCAAACTGGTGCTCGCGCGCAGCCTTCAAAGCCGCGGGTGCGGAAGCGGCAGTTACAACCGAGTAACCAGCGTGGGTTAACACCACCGCCAGCATTTCGGTTACATCGGCGACGTCGTCGACGACCAGCGCTGATCGGCGTGC
>DATNDM010000704.1:0-4186 GCA_035553235.1 Pyrinomonadaceae bacterium
TCAGATCCGTGTAATCCGCGTAAATCCGCGGCTAAATATTCTCTCCCGCCCCAGCAGCGAATTCGCCCGTGTCTTCAGCGCGGCGGCGTGGGCCCTGGTCCGTGGCCCGGCGGCGCGGAGTAGATTCTGGACCACGTCGCTCGTCACGCATCTGCGCAGTTAGACCACGAGCGCCGTGCTTGTCGAGCAGGTGCCGCAGCGAGCGCACTGACAATCGCAGGAGCTCAGCGGCATTGGTTTGATTGCCCGCCGTGCGGCGCAGCGCTTCCAGTACGTATGTCTTTTCCAGTTGGTCCAGGTGCGCGGTAAGGTTGATTCCTTCCTCCGGAAACTCCATCGCTTCCGCCACGCGATACGGATTGTAGTTTGTGATCTTCTCCGGCAGGCGTTCGGGCTCGATCGAGTTGGTGCGTTCGAGCGCGACCGCTCTCTCGATCGTGTGTTCCAACTCACGAACATTCCCGGGCCACGAATAACGCTCGAGCAGTCGCATCGCGTTCTGGCTGACCGCGAGTGTTCGTCCAGTTGGTGCACAAAACTTTTGCACGAAGTGATTGGCGAGTTCGGAGATGTCTTCGGCGCGTTCGCGCAATGGCGGAAGCTCGATCGGTATCACGGAAATGCGGTAGTAGAGATCCTCGCGAAATGAACCCGCCGAAACCATACTCGCCAGATCGCGGTTCGTGGCCGCAATCACGCGTGTATCGACGATCGTCTCTTCAGTCGCGCCCACCGGCCTGACTTTTCGTTCCTGCAACACACGCAGCAGTTTCACCTGCATGGCCGGCGACATCTCACCGATCTCGTCGAGGAAGATCGTGCCGCTGTTTGCTGCTTCGAATAGTCCTTTGCGATTCGCGTTGGCGCCCGTAAACGAACCTTTCACGTAGCCAAACAATTCCGATTCAAGCAGTGTTTCCGTGAACGCGCCGCAGTTTACCGAGACGAATGGTTTCTCGGCTCGTGGACTCAGATCGTGAATCGCGCGCGCCACGAGTTCTTTTCCCGTGCCCGACTCGCCCGTGACCAGCACCGTCGACTGCACCTGCGCAACTGTTTCGACCATCTGGTAAAGCGCGAGCATGCGATCGCTACGACCGATGATATTGCCGAGCCGCCCGCGTGTGCGTTGTCCCTGGATGAGGGCTTTGTTTTCCTCAAGCAGCGCTTGTTTTTCTTTGACGAGCGAGATCTTTTTGAGTGCGCGCGCGACCGTTTCTTTGAGCAGGTCGTTGTCGAAAGGCTTTTGCACGAAGTCGTAAGCGCCGAGTAAGAACGCTTCACGCGCGGTATCGACGTTTGCGAACGCAGTCATCATCACGACTTCCACTTCCGGAAGCAGCGTTCGCGCTTCGCGCAACAGATCGACGCCACTCATATCGGGCATTCTGATGTCGGAGATGATCAGATCGGGCGCTTGTTGGCGTATGTGTTCGAGAGCGTCACGGCCGTTTTCCGCGACGCGCACCACGTGTCCTTCGCGCTGGAACAAATGCGTCAGAAACTGCCGCATTCCGAGTTCGTCGTCAACGATCAAAAGATTGGCCATAGTGTTACATCTGAGTGGTAGCGCTCGGTTCTGTTACTGGTAACTCAACGGTAATCGTGGTTCCCTGTCCCACGAGACTGCGGTCATTGATTGTACCACCATGATCGCGAATGATTTGATAAACAATTGAAAGTCCGAGACCCGTGCCGCCCGTCGTCGAAGAGAAAGGCTCGAACAGATGTTCAACTTGATCGGGCGACATGCCGCGGCCCGTGTCAGCAAACGTGATGCGGAGTCGCTGGTTGCGATTGTTTTCGAGCGTGGCGCGCAACGTTCCGCCCTGCGGCATCGCCTGTAGCGCGTTGCGCGCGAGATTCCAAAACACTTGCTTCAACTGCCCTTCGTCAGCGTCAGCGTAAAGCGCTTCGTCCGGCAACTCCTCGACAATGCTCTGGTTCGCGCTGATCTCCGGGCTGTGACGCATCAACGCGAACGTCTGGTGCAGTAAGTCGCCAACATCAACACGCGCCTGAATGAGCGAGCGCGGCCGCGCGTAACTCAGAAAATCCGTGATGATGCGGTTCAAGCGGTCTGACTCGCGCAGAATGATCTCCATCAGTTCGATTTGCGCCGGATCGGTGTTCATCTCCGAACGCAGCATTTGAATCGAGCCACGCATCGCCGCGAGCGGATTGCGAATCTCGTGTGCTATCGACGCCGCCATTCGTCCGATCGCGGCGAGACGATCCTGGCGTCGCGATGTTTCTTCGAGACTGCGTACCTGAGTCAAATCCTGAAAAGTGATCACCATGCCGGTCGTGTCGCCGGCTTCCGTCGATAACGGCGAGATGCTGTAGCCGAGTCGCAGACGCATGCCTTCCGAAGTCAGGCAACTCGTTTCGAAGCGCGGGCTGTTCTCGCCCTTTTGCAAGGCAGTCAACGTCTGGATGACATGCTCCTTGAGATTGCTGAAAAGAATCGAGGCGTCCTGTCCGCGAATCGCTTCTTCCGCGTAATGCGTGATCTCCTGTGCGGCGACGTTGAAAGTGAAGATGCGTCCTTCGAGATCAGTCGTGACTACCCCTGAGCGAATCGACGCGACGATACGTTCGTGCAAGGCGCGGAGATTGGCTAACGATTGCGTTGCCGCGGCGAGTCGCACATCCGAGCGCGACTGTCGTTCTGCGAGTCGGGCGGACAGCAAGCCGACGACGAAAAAAGCGACGTCAAAGAGTCCGACCCATTGAATCGTCTGCGACACCGAGCCGCCGACGAGCCGCGAGGGATCCTGTTGTCCGAGCAGTCCCGTGATTTGCAGTGCACACGCCGTAAACGCGACCGCACATCCAACCGACGCGACCACCGCTTCGCGTGGTCCTAAGAACAGGCTCGAAACAGCGATGATGACGATGTAAAGCGCGACGTACGGCGACTGGACAACGCTCGAGTTCCAAACGAGCCACGTGACGAGGAGAACGTCAATCGTGAGTTGAAAGCGTGCTTGCAGGAGAATGTTTTTTGAGAGACGAAAGATGAGGGCATAGGCAATCGTGAGGCACGCGACGATCGTCATCAGCCCGAGGCTTTTGTTGATCGATTGCGACGCTTGTCCGGTCCAGAGCGCGCCAACGACACTGAGTAGAAGTGCGGCGACGAGTCGGCCGGTGATCATCCAGCCGAGCTTCGATCCTGCGGTCCGACCCCACTCGCCAGTGTGTTCCAGCGTGGCCATCGGGGCCACAGACTAACAAATCTTGTTCATCCTGTCTAAAAACTTACTCGTATCGCAACGCGCTCAATGGATCAATGCGCATCGCACGTCGCGCCGGTAAATAACAAGCGAGCAGCGACACGATCAGCAGCAACAACGAGATACTCGCAAACGTCGCGACATCAACTGCCGCCACACCAAACAGCAATCCAGACAACAGACGCGTCAAAGCAAACGCCGCCGCCAGTCCAAGCACTACGCCGACGATGGTCAAACTTAATCCCTGCTTGAGTACGAGCAGCAACACCTGTCGCGGTTGCGCGCCAACGGCGAGTCGCAGTCCGAGTTCGCGGGTGCGCAAGGCGACGGAGTAGTTCATCACGCCGAAGATCCCGACCGCTGACAGCAACGTCGCGAGACCGGCGAACAGCCCGAGCAGCAGCGTGTTGAAACGCGAACGCGCCACCCACTCCGACATCACCTGGTTCATCGTGCGAACGTCAGAGAGCGGTTGATTCGGATCGAGCGTGCGGATTTCACGTTGAATCGCGGGCGCAATCGCGGTCGGGTCGCCATCTGTGCGCACGACGAGTGTCATGAATGGATAAGCGAGATCCGGATGCGGGAAGTAAACCGCCGGTGGCGCTTCATCGACGAGGCTGTCGTACCTCACGTTGCCGACGACGGCGATGATCTCGGCAGGGGTCGGCTTCTCAAACATCGAGACGTCGAGGCGTTGGCCAATGGGATCCTGATTGGGGAAATGTTTTCGCGCCATTGCTTCGTTGATCAGGATCACGTGCTTCGCTTCCCGTTGTTCGCTGTCGGAGAAGTTACGACCCCGCAGCAGCGGAATTCCGAGAGTGGCGAAGTAACCTGAATCAGCGGCGCGCACGTCGGTCGACGGTCCCTGGCCCGGCGGTGGTTCGGGTTGGCCCAGAATCTTGAAACCGGTCGCGGAGCCGAGTCCGCCGTACAGCGGCAGA
>DATNDM010000705.1:0-3101 GCA_035553235.1 Pyrinomonadaceae bacterium
AAACGTATCGAGCGTGGTCAACTAAAAACGCAGAAAGCGATGGCGCGCTCTCCGATCGCGGTCCGCGAAGTGTTGAAGATCGGCGAAGACCTCCTGAACAACCGCATCAATATCCGCGACACCGTCACCTTTTCCGAACAGGCTGAGCTAACCGGCGACGAAGACAAGGCCGAGGAGTATCGCACCTGGACCATCGAAGGGATCCAGAACATCGAGAAGAATTGCAAAGTCGGGCTGAAGGAACTCGAGAAGCTCAAGCTCGAACAGAAAGAGTGTCACGGCAAAAAGAGCAGGAAGCTGGCGAAACTCAAAAGACGAGTCGCGCGGATTCGACTCGAGATCGCGCAGGAAATCGGACGTCTAAACCTGACTGAGCGTGCGAGACAGCGGTTGATCAATGCGATTCGTGCGGTGCAGAAGTCCGTACGCGACGCTGAGCGTGAGATCGATAGCGCCAACGAGAAGTTGAGTCGCAAGCGAATCAAGCCTGAGGAACAGCGCGATCTGAAGCGGCGCATTTTGATGGCGAAGAAAAAGCTGCTGCAGATCGAGATCGACAACTTCGTTAGTCCGGTTGAGATCAAGCGATCGTTACATTCGATCGTGATTGGCGAGCAGCAGACGGGCCAGGCAAAACGCGAACTCGTCGAAGCGAACCTGCGGCTTGTGGTGTCGATCGCGAAGAAGTACACGAACCGTGGTTTGCAGTTTCTGGATTTGATTCAGGAAGGCAACATCGGTTTGATGAAGGCAGTCGACAAGTTTGAATGGCGGCGCGGTTACAAGTTTTCGACTTACGCGACGTGGTGGATTCGCCAGGCAATCACGCGCGCGATTGCGGATCAGGCGCGCACGATTCGCATTCCGGTGCACATGATTGAGACGATCAATAAGCTGATTCGCACGTCACGATCGCTGGTCCAGGAGTTGGGCCGCGAGCCGACGAGTGAAGAGATCGCGCGGAAGATGGATATTCCGGTTTCGAAAGTGCGGAAGGTTTTGAAGATCGCTCAGGAGCCGATCTCGCTGGAGACGCCGATCGGCGAAGAAGAGGATTCGCATCTTGGCGATTTTATCGAAGACAAGTCGATCCTGAATCCGGCGGACGCGGTGGTTGCGTCGAACCTGCGCGAGATCACTGACGAGGTTTTGGCGACGCTCACGCCGCGCGAAGAGAAAGTCATCAAGATGCGTTTTGGACTCGGGACCACGGGTTCGGAGCACACGCTCGAAGAAGTCGGGCAGCACTTCGCGGTCACGCGCGAACGTATCCGCCAGATCGAAGCAAAAGCTCTACGAAAACTACGCCACCCCTCACGCTCTCGAAAACTGAAAGCCTTCCTCGATGGCGCACCCAGATAGAATCGTTTTAACCACAGATTACACGGATAGAAAACCGATTTAAAAGATCCGTCTTTATCCGTGTAATCTGTGGTTAGACTTTACTTGAAGGCGAGGAACGCGGTGCTCCTAACGGTGTGATCGAATTCGTAGTTGTACGTGTACCCCGGAAACTGAATTTCCCGAACGTACTGCACCCTCACCTCGATCCGATTGTCTCGCTGCACCGGTGTGATGATGGCATTGTCAGGAATCTCGTATTCAGGCGCACTTTTCTTCAATTGGTCCGCGATCCATGAGGGCTGGTAACCCTGCGATACCGCGACGTCAGTGTAGTGCTGCATCAAGTCTTTAAACGTATTCGCCTGAAACGCTACCGGAATGTAGAGGTATCCCGCGTAAGCACTCGTCACCAAAATCACCATGACGATTAAAAACTTGACGTTCGCACTGCCTCGTTCGCCTGATCTCTGCATTAAGTGAAACTCTCCTGTCATTCCAACGGCCGTAAGCCAGCTCGCAACGCCTGGCGCAACGACTTCGCATTGATAAGCCGGCCTTCGACTATCCTCGGCCGGCCTATCCCTTCGAGCAACACCCAATTGATCTGACCACCGACACTCTTTTTGTCGTGCTTGAGTGCGCCGGTGATCTGGGTTGTATTGAGTTGATCTGCGCGTGGAAGCCGTCCGCAAAGTCTTACCGCGTCGCGCAGTGATTCGAGATCCCCGGAGTCGATGAGACCCAGGTTTCGCGAAAGTTCTCCGGCAACTAACATTCCATAACCGACCGCCTCGCCGTGCCGGAAGTAGCGATAGTTCGTGATCGTCTCGAGCGCGTGGGCTGTTGTGTGTCCAAAATTGAGCACGCGACGCGACTTTGTGTCGGTGCGGCTGGTCGACTCGCGCTCGTCGTTGGCCACGATCGAGGCCTTGAAACCGCACTGGGCTGCGAGCAGTTCTTCAAACTGCGGCGAGAGTAAGAAATCACGTTCGCGTGCGTGTTTTTGAAGAGATTCGACCGTCATTTTGAAAAGGGCTGTGTCAGAGATGACGCCTTGCTTGACCATTTCGCAGAACCCTGAAGTCAGCTCCCGCTTTGGCAATGACACAAGCGTTTCCGGGTCGATGAATACTGCGGAGGGGTGGTGAAAAGCGCCGACGAGGTTCTTTCCGGTCGCCAGATTGATCCCCGTTTTGCCGCCGACGGACGAATCGATCTGCGACAAAAGCGTTGTCGGCGCCTGCACGAGCGCTAACCCGCGCAGGTATATTGCAGCAGCGAAACCGGCGAGGTCGCCGACCACGCCACCACCAAGCGCCAGCACCAGATCGTCCCGTTCGAAGCGGTTTTCGCTAAGGAAAGTGACGGCTTTCTTCAAACTACGGAACGACTTGAACCGCTCGCCTTCCGGCATCAACCATTCGAGGGTTGGAAATCCCGCAGTCTTCAAAGAGCGCTTAACGTCGCGGCCGTACAGGCTTGAAACCCGCTCGTTGGAAATGATCGCCACGCGACGCGGAGCGGTCAGCGGCAGCAACTCGCCGAGTCTTCGCCTGACCCCGGCGGCGATATTGAGTTCACTTTTGCGGGCTTGTTGATTTACTGAGATGTCCAGCCGGTGCATCTTTGCGTCCTTTGCGGTTATTTGCGCCTTGCGAGAACCGGTCGAAGCATTTTCCCGCAAAGGCGCAACGAACCGCAAAGGATTTAAAAAGCGAATGGGCGCGACATACGTGGGAGTGCGTCGCGCCCATCCA
>DATNDM010000706.1:0-5547 GCA_035553235.1 Pyrinomonadaceae bacterium
ATGGATATCTTTGTTGAAGTACTCGGAAACTGATCCTGTTCATCTTGTAAATCATGCAATCTTCTTCAAAGATTGATCTTGTTCACCAAACCGCCACAGGGAATTGATTTGATGTCACAGGATTTCCTCGCTAGCTACAAAGCCAAACACCAGCATCCGCTGAACCGTCTCAGCCACAGCATCGGCATTCCGCTGATCGTCATCTCGTTGCCGCTCTTCTTTTTCAACTGGCGCTGGGCGCTCGCACTTTTCATCGTCGGTTGGATATTGCAGTTCGTAGGACATGCGATTGAAGGAAATCAACCAGCTTTCTTTAAGAACCCCGTTTACCTCCTCGTTGGACCACTGTGGCTCGTGCGCCGGGCCGCCTCTGCAATTGGCTTCGCCAGGCCGTTGTCGAAATAGTCACCATCGATGACTGACTCGATGAATCAAACATCTTCTGTTTCGAAGATGATTGAACAAGTACTCGAACGCGGTGAGATCGCGGCCGTGGTAACAATCGTGCGTGGCCCGGGAACGGTTGGCGCGAAGCTGCTGGTTTACGAGAACGGCGCGAGCGCAGGCACTCTCGGCGATCCGGCGCTCGACTCGCTTGTTATCGATCAGGCGTTCGCTTTTCTCGCCTCACGTGAAGAAACGCGCATGTTTAGCGTCATTGACTTCGCCCCTGACTTTCCCGCCGCGCGCGAGATCTCGCTTTTGTTCGAACGACTACAACCCGCGCCCCGTCTCGTCGTTTGCGGAGCCGGACACGTTGGAGCATCGCTGGCGCGACTGGCAGCGTTCACCGGCTACCACACGACTTTGCTCGACGATCGCGCGGAGTTTCTGAAACGCGAACGCTTTCCCGAAGCGGAAATCGAGTTGCTCGTGGCTGACGATTGGAGTTCCGCAGTACGTGCTGCGATCGGCAATGGTCGCGGCGTTTCAGTCGCGGTCGTCACCCGAGGTCACAACGAAGACGAGCAGTGCATGCGGGTCGCCATACAAGCTAACCCGGACTACGTTGGCTTGATTGGCAGCAAGCGCCGGACTTCGATCGTTATCGATCGTCTGCGTGAAGCTGGTGTTTCGGAAGAGCAACTGAGCAAGATTCACGCTCCGATCGGCCTCGACATCGGCGCCGTCAGCCCCGAAGAAGTCGCCCTCGCCATCATGGCCGAAATCGTCGCCGCTCGCCGCGGTGGCACCGGCATTCCTTTGCGCCACAGAAGGGCACAAAAAACACAAAAGTGAAACCCAGTTGTTCATCCACCGATTACGCGGATTCGTCGACATCTGTGTAATCTGTGGATAAGAACCGCTTTGTGCTTTATTGTGATTGAATCATGCCAGCTGAGATTGCGCCTGTAGCGAGCCCGAGGCCGTCAACCGCGCGACGCGGCGGAATGTTTCGCGCGCTGTCGCATCGGAATTACCGTCTTTTCTGGACGGGCGCATTTCTGTCGAATGTCGGCACCTGGATGCAGGCCGTCGCGCAGGGATGGCTCGTGTTGCAGTTGACGAACTCGCCGTTCTGGCTGGGGCTCGACGCGTTCATGGCGACCTCGCCTGCGTTTATCTTCACACTGCTGGGCGGTGTCTTCGCCGATCGAATCGATCGACGACGATTGTTGCTGTACACGCAAGTCGTGGCCGGACTCGCTGCTCTTGCTCTGGCCGCGCTCGTCGCGACGCATGTTGTGAACCGTTGGATGGTACTTGGTTTCTCGTTCGTGACTGGTTGTTGTATGTCCCTCGCGAGCCCGTCGTATCTCGCACTCACCTACGATCTCGTGGGCCGTGAAGATCTTGCCAATGCCATCGCGCTGAACTCGACCCAGTTTCAACTCTCGCGCGTGGTTGGACCGACGTTCGCAGGTGTCGCGTTTCGGTTGTTCGGCCTCGCCGGCTGCTTCTTTGCGAACGGCCTGTCGTACATAGCCGTGGTCGCCGCACTTTGGATGGTGCGCATGGAGCGCCATGCGAATGCGATGGCGCAATCCGAAAAGCGACGCGCGATCTGGCGCGATCTGGTCGAGGGTTTGCGGTACGCGCGAAACAGGCCACGAGTGTCGTCGTTGTTACTGCTTTCAGCGGTGAACAGTCTGTTTGGCGCGCCGTACTTCACGCTCGTGCCGATCTACGCGCGTGACATTTTCCATCTGGGCGAAACCGGGCTCGCATTATTGATGGGCACTGCGGGTGGTGGAGCACTCTGCGGCGCCTTGCTCGTTGCCTATCTCGGTGACTTCAGACGGAAAGGCTGGTTTGTTCTCGGCGGCGGTATTTTGTTCGGCATGTCTATCATGGGCTTTGCTCTGTCGTCCCGCCTGATGCTGTCGCTGCTGTTCCTCTTCGGAGTCGGCTTTGCGATCGTGTGCTCGGTGTCAATCACTAACACCCTGCTGCAAAAGCTGGTCACGGATGAGATGCGTGGACGCGTGATGAGCATGTTTCTACTCTCGTTTCTCGGCACGATGCCGATCGGTGCCCTGATCGCGGGCAGCGCGTCGACCCACTTCGGCCCGCAGCCCACGCTCGCGGTTGGCGGGTTCGTCGTGATGACGGTGGCGACGGGCGTGATCATTTTCAATCGACGGTTACGGGAATTGTATTAGACGCGGACTTCCGCGGCTTTACGCCGATCTGCAAGATCGACCAGAACCGCCGTTCTACCTCATGATGACGTCATTTCTCGGAGACACTCCTATGCGAACCCAAACAATCACGCGGCTTTTGTTAATCCTTTCAATCTTTTGCGCACTGGCGACAGTCGCCAGCGCCCAGGGAGTCATAGTTCCCGGTCCCTGCCGCCGTTGCCCTGACCCGCGCCCCGGCCCCCTCCCGCACGCGCTTCCCATCACGTCGATCAAAATCGACACGAAGATCAGCTCTCAGGTCGCCACCACACACGTCGAACAGGTTTTTCGCAACGACACCGGCTTTACACTCGAAGGCACGTACCTGTTTCCGATTCCCGAATCGGCTTCGGTGGCTGAGTTCGCGATCTGGGACGGCGATCGACGTCTCGTCGGTGAAGTCAGGTCCCGCGAAGAAGCGCGACGTATCTACGATGAGATCGTGCGCCGCCAGCGCGATCCCGGACTGCTCGAATACGCGGGCAAGGATCTGTTTCAGGCGAGCATTTACCCGATTCTCCCGCACTCCGACAAGAAGCTCGAGATAACTTACACGCAGGTCGTGCGCGCCGAAGGCGGCACGGTTTCCTATCGCTACCCGCTCGGTATTGGCCGCCAGTTAACTCAGATCGGTTCCGTCGCGGGACGAGTCGAAGTCGAAAGCAAAGAGCCGCTCCGCAACGTTTATTCGCCGACACACGTCATCGACGTGAAGCACGTTAGCGACAGGCGGTCGGTCGTTTCGTTTGAGAGCGCGAGCGGCAAGGAACCGCAGGACTTTCAACTCTTCTACACGATCTCGAAAGAAGACTTCGGTCTCACTCTCCTGACGCATCGCGAAGCCGGAAAACAGGGTTACTTCCTGCTGATGATTTCGCCAAAAGACGACTGGTCAGAGCAAGAGTACTCGGCGAAGGACGTCGTGTTCGTCGTTGACACGTCGGGTTCGATGGCCGAGGAAGGGAAGATGGAGAAAGCGCGCGCCGCACTGCTTTACGGCGTGCGAATCCTGCGCCCGCAAGATCGCTTCAACATCATCTCGTTCGCAGGCGAGGAACACCTGATGGAAGCGGGACTGATCGCCGCGGACGTAAGTGGCCGCGCGCGCGGCGAGGCGTTTGTGAAGAAGTTGAAGCCGGTTGGAGGAACAAACATCAACCAGTCGTTGCTCGCATCGCTGAAGCAATTCAGCGAAACGGATCGCGAGCGACCGAAGATGCTTGTGTTTATGACCGATGGTTTGCCGACGGTCGATGAGACGAACATCACGAGGATACTGGACAACGTGCATAAGGCGACCAAACCGGGTGTGAGGTTGTTTACGTTCGGCGTCGGCTATGACGTGAACACAGCATTGCTGGATAAGCTTGCCTCGGAGAACGGCGGCGTCGCGGATTACGTCGAACCGAAAGAGGATCTCGAAGTAAAAGTTTCGAACTTCTTTTCGAAGGTGAATTATCCGGTGCTCACGGATCTGCAGCTCGACATGGGCGGAGCACAAACCGATCTGATGTACCCGCGCAGCATTCCCGACGCATTCCGCGGATCGCAGATAACGCTGATCGGACGCTACAGCAACGAATCAGATCTGAAGTCAGTGCAGTTGAGGTTAACGGGCAAAGCCGGCGCATCAATGCGCACTTACACGTATCCGAACCTGAATTTTCCGTTGCGCTCTGATGAGAACGATTTCCTGCCACGTTTGTGGGCAACGCGTCGTGTTGGTTGGTTGATGGAGCAGATACGCTCGAATGGGGAGCAGAAGGAGTTGCGCGATGAGATTGTCGATCTCGGAACGCGTTATGGCATCGTGACGCCCTACACGTCGTATCTCGCGTTGGAAGACTCCGCTGTGTCGCTGCACGTCGTACCCGGACAACCGCAGGTGCGTCGAGCAGGCAACGGCGGATTTGCAAACCTGGGCACGCTCACGCCTTCAGGTTCAGCTCCGAAGGTCGCGGCGCAAACAGGTGCAGACGCCGTGCAGCTCAGCAAGATGCAACGTGAGCAGCAGGAAGTGGTTCGTGTAAACGAGGAGCCGCCTTCGAAAGCAGTGCGACGAGTTGAGGCTAAGACTTTCTATCTCGTCGACGGCGTGTGGACGGATTCAGAGTTCAAACCTGAAGCGAAACTGCCGGAGACGGCGGTGGTGTTTGGCAGCGATGAATACTTCGCGTTAGTGAAGCAGAATGAGAAGCTCGCGAGTTATTTCTCGTTAGGTGAACGTGTGATAGTCGTCCTCGATGGACGCGTTTATAGAGTAGACGCGCCCAAACCGTAGCGAGATTTTCCACGCAAAGGCGCAAAGAAGCGATCTTTGCGCCTTTGCGTGAAAGTGTGTTTTAAGGTACAAAACTGAAACAAAATCAGTATGAGTACCAGAACCCCGAAGCTAACACGCTTTTCTGCCGCCCTTGTTGTGTTTTTGGCTTTGGCTGGCTCAGCACGCGCACAGGGCTGGGTGCCTTACAAGATCAACACCAGCGGAAGCGATCTCAACTCGGTCTACTTTCTCGACAGCAAACGCGGCTGGGTTGGCGGCGACGGTGGTTACCTCAGCTACACCTCGGACGGGGGCGAATCGTGGGTACGCCAGAACGTCGGCACGAAGGCGGGGATAAACGACATCTACTTTCGTGACAAGGAAGCGGGCTTTCTCCTCGCGGGCAATTCGATTTTCGTCACTCGCGATGGCACGAGTTGGTCGCAGTCGCGCATCTTCGCTCCGGAAGAGTTCGAAGGCGCTGATGTCGAGCTGTACAGTGTGCGCTTCTCGAGCAAGAAGAAAGGCTGGGTGGTCGGATCGATCAGCAAAAAGGAGCGCGTGGTCGACAGCATTCTTGTTTACACAGACGACGGTGGCGAGACGTGGCGCAGACAGCGTGCACCGAGTCGCGTCGAGTTGATCCATGTCGACTTCGTG
>DATNDM010000707.1:0-3407 GCA_035553235.1 Pyrinomonadaceae bacterium
AGAAGTCGTGCTCGACTGGCTGCAACAAATGATGGGTCTCGACCCGGGCATGCTCGGGATCATCTACGACACCGCGTCTGTGTCGAGCCTGCATGCGATTGCGGCGGCGCGCGAAAGTGTCGAGATGCGCGTCCGCGAAGAGGGAATGAGTGGTCGTCCCGATCTGCCGTTGCTGCGTGTTTACGTGTCAGAACAGTCTCACTCGTCGATTGAGAAAGCAGTGATCACGCTCGGATTGGGCCAACGCGGCCTGCGCAAGGTTCCAACTGACGCGCAATTCCGCATGGATGCTGCTGCTTTGGCGAGAGCAGTCGAGGAAGACAAACGCAACGGTTATCTGCCGTTCTGCGTAGTGGCCACCGTCGGCACGACCTCGACTTCGAGCATCGATCCGGTGCCGGAGATCGCGCCGATATGCGAACAGCATTCGCTGTGGTTGCACGTCGACGCGGCGTATGCGGGTTCAGCGTCGATCGTGCCGGAACTGAGGCACATTCTGGCCGGTTGTGAACGAGCGGACTCGTTAGTGACGAACCCGCACAAGTGGCTTTTCACGCCTTTTGATCTGTCGGTGCTTTACTGCCGCCACATGGATTTGCTGAAGCGCGCCTTCTCGCTCGTGCCGGAATACCTGCGCACGCCCGAACAGGAGAAAGTGCGCAGTGGATCAGATTACGGAATTCAACTCGGCCGGCGCTTCCGAGCATTGAAGTTGTGGATGGTGATGCGCTACTTTGGACAGGAAGGTTTGGCAGCGCGCATCAGAGAGCATTGTCGACTCGCGCGATTGTTCGCGGCGTGGGTTGATGAGTCGGAAGATTGGGAGCTGATGGCGCCCGTACCCCTCGGGCTCGTCTGTTTCCGTGCTGTTGGTGACGATGCGCTGAACGAATCAATCATGCACGGAGTGAACGCGAGCGGTCGCGCGCTCCTTTCTCACACACGTCTCAACGACAAGCTCACGCTCCGTCTCTCAATCGGCAACATCCGCACCACCGAGAAGCACGTGCGCGACGTCTGGGCGCTGCTGAACGAACACTTGCATCGTCTTCAGTAGTGTATAGTCTCCCAAACCTCACGGGAGTTCCTCACATGAACGAGAACGAAATCGCAACAGTCATTGTTGATGCCGCATTTAAAATTCATAAAACCCTCGGCCCAGGTCTATTGGAGTCAGTGTATGAGGCCGCACTAAAGTACGAATTGCAAAAACGCGGCTTAAAGGTACTTCAACAACTCGGGATCCCGCTCGCATACGAAGGTCTTGACCTTGGCATTGCTTTCCGTGCCGACCTTGTTGTCGGTGATAAGGTAGTAATCGAAATCAAATCTATCGAAGCGCTCGCTGGCGTTCATGGCAAGCAACTCGCGACTTATTTACGCTTGATGGATTTGCGTCTCGGGTTACTCATCAACTTCAACGTGGAGTTAATCAGGGATGGTATACGAAGAGTGGTCAATCGACTGGTTGAATGATTCCGAAGAATATTTCACGCAAAGACGCAAAGGAGCAAAGCGAAGCCCGAGGTCCCACTTTGCTCCTTTGCGCCTTTGCGTGAAATATTTCCGAGCTTAGCTGACGCTCTCTGTTTCCAGCGGTTGTTCCCACTCGTACTTGTCGGCCAACATTCCCATCACTAAAGGATCGCCGAATACCCAGATCAGGCCCGGCTCGTCGCGGGCGGGCACGTCACACGGTTCGAGGGTGTAACGTTCGCCGATTACTTCGTGGCACAGCTCGTAAGCCACCGGAGAGAGATAAACGATCCGGGTGTCATGCTCGAGCTCATTACCATCACTGGTGCGGCTGGCATGCAACATACCGAAACCGGCGGGTTTGTTGGCTTCCGCGTAGCAGGCTTTTGCGAGATCTCCGATTTCCACCACCTTCGGATCAATTTCTTTCCTCGGGGGAATCGGTAGCGTGATCTTATGCCATGACATAGCACTCGTTCTCCGTGTTTTTCTGTGATTTTCGCTTTTGGGAGAAAAAGCACATGTCATTTACCGGAGTCCTCGCCCTCTGTCAAGGCTTTTGCCTGGCCTTTCAGTTTTGGTCCGGGGTCACGTAATATGAGCAAAACCTTGAAAGCAGATTTTGAACAGATTAAGCGCGTATTGAGGCGTTGTTTACGACTGCGTTGTCCCGTTTGTGGTGAATCCCGGATCGCTACGAAGCCGTTTCACATCCGCCATCACTGCCCGCAATGCATGGCGCTTTACAAGCGTGAGGATGGCTTTTTTGTGGGCGCAATCCTCGCGAACGTCGTCGTGACCGAGCTCGTGATCCTCCTCGTCTGCTTCTTTTTCCTGCTGATTATCGGTACGAATTACGATCGTGTGCTGGTGCTGCTGTTTGTGATGGCGCTGCTTTTCCCGGTCGCCTTCTATCACCACAGTTGGAGCTTCTGGCTTGGCTTCGATTACATCGTCGAATCTCTACCCAAATACGTTCAGCCACAAAAAGGCACCAAAAGCACGAAAGCCGAAGAATGACCGAGCCGTCCACAGATTACGCAGAGTCTTTCCTGTACCAACTCTGTGTAATCTGTGGATGGCTTTGTGGCTGAACATATTTTGCGTTTTGTGGCTCTTTGTGGCTATACTCCGGTGAGTTCGCCCCGCCCGTCAGTCCAGACAGGTTCCGAGCATAAGTGAAATTGCTCCCTGTTAGCAGATAGGTTGGCGACTACAAGTTCTGTATTTGAAAGAGAATTATGCGCCATCATTCCAGGCGCCATCCCACAAATACCCACATTAATCTGTGCACAGCGACGCCTCGCCCAACGGCTTGCAGGCGCAGCCCTGTGCTCCATCAACTCTTGAAGAAGGCTGGTAATGGCAAAACAACTAATTGTGAGCGTCAACGGACGCGAGAAGAAAATTGCGATCATTGAAGACGACAAGGTCGCTGAGTTCTACATCGAACGCGGTGAACAACACCAGGGAATCGTCGGAAACATTTACAAAGGACGCGTGATGCGGGTTTTACCCGGCATGCAGTCCGCTTTCGTTGACATCGGGCTCGAACGCGACGCCTTCCTCTACGTTTCAGACTTCTTCGACGAAGAAGAAGAGTTTGAAAGAATCGTCATCGATAAGGCGAAGAAGGGCACGCCCGACGCGGAGCACGCAGCCGCTGAGGAAATAGCACTCAATCGCGTCGAACGCGAGCAACACATCGAAGCAACTCACGAGCGCGCCGAGCCGTTGCTACACGAACCACCCGCCGCCGCACCCGCAGCCGAAGAAGCTTCAGACACACAAGACAAGGAACGTGGTCGCCGTGGTCGTCGCGGCAGACGTGGACGACGTTGGGAGAAGTCTGACGAGGCCGCGCCCGCAGCGCCACCGCAAGCGCCGCGTTTCGAAGTTCCAGATACGCCATTCGTCGCGGGCGATCCATC
>DATNDM010000708.1:0-4539 GCA_035553235.1 Pyrinomonadaceae bacterium
CGCGTGATCACGGTCGAAGAGTTCAAGACCGCAAAAGAATTTTATCTGATCAACTCAGTCCGAAAATGGATCCGCGTTCATCTGCGTTAATCCGCGGCTAATAAAGAAGGATCGCCTCACGCGCCTTCCGAAACTCCTGCAACCCCGCGTTCCACGATCCCACAATCTCTCTCGCACTCTCCCCACGCTTCACGCGCGCGAGCGTGTCGGCATTCACGAGCAGTCGCAGGTAACTGTCGACCTTCCAATCGTTCGGATACAAGTTTCGCAACGCTAACGCCATCTCGATGCCCGCAAGCAACGGCCGAAATGCCGCGCGATCTGTAACGATGATGTTCACACCACCACACTGCTGGTCCTTAAAAACAGATGCATTCGGCGTGAATCGCAGCGGCACAAAGCGCACACCCGGCACGCCACGTTGATTCAAATACTCAGCAAACTTGTCGCCTTCAATCCACGGCGCGCCGACAATCTCAAACGGCGTGTCAGTACCACGTCCAACCGAGACATTCGTCACTTCGAGTAAGCCAACACCGGGATACAACGTGGCTTCAGTCAGGCTACGCATGTTTGGCGACGGATTGATCCACGCGAGGTTCGTCTCGTCAAACCACATCGAGCGACGCCAACCTTCCATCTTGATCACGCGCAGGTCGGCGCCGATGTTGCGTTGCTTGTTGAAGAGCTCGCCCAGCTCGCCAATCGTTAGACCATGTCGCGTCGGGATCGTGTGATAGGAAGTGAACGAGAGTTTGTCGCTGTCGGCAATTGGTCCCTCGACGTCGAGACCACCAATCGGATTTGGCCGATCCAAAACAAAGACCGGAAGCTTCGCTTTCGCGGCTTCCTCGAGCAGGTAGCCGAGCGTTGAAATGTAGGTGTAGAAGCGCGTGCCGACGTCCTGAATGTCGTACACGAGCGCGTCGAGATTTTTCAGTTGCTCTGGTTTGGGCCGCCGTGTCTCGCCGTACAGCGAATAGATTGGCAGCCCCGTCGCGTCATCTTTCGAATCGGAAACGTTTTCATCGGCGACGCCGCGAATGCCGTGCTCGGGCGCGAAGAGGGCGACGAGTTTCACACCCGGCGCTTTGCTGAGCACGTCGATCGTTTGGCGGCCTTCGCGATCGCGGCCTGTGTGGTTCGTCACGAGTCCGATTCGCATGCCCTGCAGTTGTTTGAAAGCATCTCGTTCGAGCACATCGATTCCGGTCAGCACTTTCGTTGAACTGCCCGCGCCGTCACTGCGAAATGCGAACTGCTGCAAACTCGTGACCACTTCGTTGTAGTACTTCTCAGATTGTGCACGCGCACGCTCGACTACGGCTGTGTCAGTGACAGAAGCCGCCACAATCGAAGCGACGCGGCCGCGCAATGGTCCAACATCGCCGTGTCCGTCGGGATGCACACGGTTGCTCAGAAACACGACAAACATCTCGCTCGCGGGATCGATCCACAGCGACGTGCCGGTGAAACCCGTGTGGCCAAACGAACCGAGTGGAAACAAGTCGCCGCGGTTCGACGAGAAACTCGTGTTCATGTCCCAACCGAGACCGCGTGTCGCACCATTACTCGCAACCACGCGCGGGCGCGTCATCTCGGCAACCGTGAGCGGCGACAAGATTCGCACACCGCCATACGCACCGCCGTTCAGAATCATCTGACAGTAGATCGCGAGATCGTTTGCCGTCGAAAACAGCCCCGCATGTCCCGCGACGCCGTTCATGCGATACGAAGTCGGGTCGTGCACTTCCCCACGCAACCACAGTTCGCCTTCCGCGCCGGCATTCACCGCAGTATCGCCGAGATAGCTCATCTGACCACGACGCCGCTCGGTCGGTGCGATCCGCGCCTTCAAAGCAGGACTCGGGCGAAAAAAGGTGTCGCGCATGCGGAGTGGTCCAAAGATGTTCTTTTGCGCGAACTGATCGAGCGGCATACCGCTGACGCGCGCGACCACTTCACCGAGCGTGATGAATCCGATGTCGCTGTAAGTGAAGCGCGCGCCGGGGGGATTGCAAAGTGGCTCTTTAACCAGACGCTTGATCGCTTCGTCGTAACCGGTCCAACGCTCGCGCAGATCGAAGTCAGGCGCATAACCGGAGACGTGCGTCAGGAGTTGTTCGATCGTGATTCTGTCTCTTCCTTCGCCTCGTAGTTCGGGAATGTGAACTGAAACCGGATCGTTGAGACGCAGCTTGCCGCGCTCGACGAGAATCATGATGCTCGTGGTAGTCGCGACGATTTTCGTGAGGCTTGCGAGATCGAAGATCGTATCGGTCGTCATGGCCTCGCGCGCGGGCTCGACTGCACGGTCGCCATAAGCTTTCAGCCAAACGACACGACCCTTGCGACCAACCAGCACCACCGCGCCCGGCAGTTTTTTATTCGCGATCTCTTGCGCGATGACGGCATCCATCTGCGCCAGACGCGCAGAAGACAATGAAACCGCTTCCGGCCTGACGGACTGACCGAGCGCAGTATGCGCAAACAACAGCAGAATCAGCGTTATTCGAAAAGTGGAATGGCGCATGTTCATAGAGAGTTGTTTCACGCAAAGACGCAAAGCCTGCCGAGCTTCAAGACACTTGCGTGAAAACTTTACTTGGCCGCCTTCAGTTGTATTCCAGTCCCACGCGGATAGAGTCCCGGCAACGAGATCGGCAGCTTCCCAACGATATCGATCTCGCCCAGCAACACGCGCGCGGCTGCCTGCTGCAGCGCCGGCATGTCCCCGTACGTCACGACGTAAGTGCGCAATCCCCTGAAGCTGTCGAGCAAATAAGGATTGCCAAAACTGATCCCCACAATCGGCTTCGACTCTGACATCAACCACGACAACGCGTGCGCGCCCGCTTGAGGTATTCCCACACTCGAAGCCTGTCCGGATCGAACGCGCCCGTACAACGACGCGATCACCAGGTCAGCGGCCTTCGCCCGATTAACCGCCTTCTGCACCTCTTCCATCGTGGAGCGCTCGTCGAGCACCACGGTTTCAACCTTCACTCCAGCGCGATTGAGTCTCGCCACAAACGGGTTTGCGATCCAGGCACGATCGTCGCCATTCGTCACCGCGAGATTGAACACACGCGCGCCCGGCTTCAGCGGTACGAGCTTGTCTTCATCACGCACAAGCGTGATCGCGTGCTCGGCGATCTCAGTCGCAAGCGCCATCACGTCCTTGCTGCCGACGGTGCGATCGATCGTATCGATCGGTGTGATGCGATCCTTGACGAGTCCGAGATCATACTTCGCGGCGAGTATCCGGCGCGCCGATTCGTCGATGCGTTGCTCAGTGATGCGGCCACTCTTCACCGCTTGCAACACACCCCGAAGCGACGCATCAACGTCCGCGGGCTTCAGCAACATGTCGGCGCCCGCTTCCAACGCGCGGACGGCAGCCTCTTCCTGCGTGAAATAGATCGTCAAACCACTCATGCTCAGCGCGTCCGTAACGATCATCCCCTGAAACTTGAGATCGTTTCGCAGGATGTGGCCGATCACGGGAGACATCGTCGCCGGCATCGCGGCTTTCTCTTCGATGATCTCGCCGTTCTGGTCCGTGTCGATCGGTTTCGACTTGAGATTCTCCGGCAACGGTTTGACTGCGGTCGCATCGATCTGCGGGAGCGCGATGTGGCCCACCATCACCGCACCGATACCCGCGTCAACCGCTGCTTTGAAAGGCACGAACTCGACGGTGTTCAAGCGCTCGCGGTTGACGTTGATCTCGGGCAGTCCGCGATGAGAATCGATGGCCGTGTCGCCGTGTCCGGGAAAATGTTTCGCCGTCGCGATCGCGCCCGCATTCTGTGCGCCTTCAGTGAACGCGGCCGCGAAGCGCGCGACGTCAGCCGGGTCTTCTCCATAAGAACGAACGTTGATTACGGGATTGGCAGCGTTGTTGTTGACGTCGACGACGGGCGCGAAAATTTGTTGCACGCCGAGTGCGCGTGCTTCGCGCGCCGTGAGTTCGCCCTGGCGTCGCGCGTATTCAGGATTGCCGGTGGCGCCGACGGCCATGTTCCATGGAAAGTTCACGGTATCGTCAAAACGCATGCCCGGGCCGGCTTCGAGATCGGCGGAGACCAGCAGCGGGTAACGAGCAAGTTCCTGCATGCGATTGACGAGAATCACGGATTCATAAACCGGGCCTTTGAAAAGAATGATGCCGCCTGCTTTGTTGTCTTCGATCTGGTGCTTGAGCGCGCGAAAAGCGTCGGAGTCCTGGTTGAGAAACGTCGCGTTCACGCCGACGGAGATCAGTTGGCCAACCTTTTCCTCGAGCGACATCTTGCGTAGCTGCTCGTTGGCCCACTTCAACGCCTTCGACGAAGGTTCGCGCTTGTACGCACTCACTTTCACCTGCGGCCGCGCGGGTGACGCGGCGAGGCCTAGCATGATCAGGATCAGGATGGCCGAAAGATGACGATTCCGGTTGTGTATCAAATCTGTTGTCGCTCCTCCTCTGGTATAGCGCTGATCGCGGGCGAGAACGCAAAACTCGCTGCCCACGCCACCACAAACGTGATCAAGCTG
>DATNDM010000709.1:0-3457 GCA_035553235.1 Pyrinomonadaceae bacterium
AGCAACATTCTAAACTTGCTCATGCTTCCTCCTCTGATTTGCATTTCAACTCACCCTGCTCGAGCAAACCGCGACGGTATTATTTCGCCTGCCACCGGTATCCACCGCCCCTCTTACAACGGCGCTCCTGCGAGACAGACATGCCTTGCTATGAGTTGTCTCGGAATGCTTCGCGAATGAGTCTTGATATGGCTTTGCAAAAAGTGCCGAATTATTGATTTCTCTGCGCAGAGAAAAGCAATGTCACCGACTTTTTGTGCAAAGCCTCTCGATATGTGTGCAGCAACGTTTGCGGGCGCGCCTGCCCGCCTCGCTCACCGCACGCTGATAAAGCCAACTATTATTAAGTAAGAACTGGAGCGATATACTCATCGCCCTCGAACTCTTCTTCGGCTCCGTGTGCGCCATGCTCGTGATGATGCGGCGCGTGCGACACTTCGCTGATGTAAAGCTGCGAGAGCAGTATGAAAACGAACGTTTGAATCAAAGCCACGAACACACTGAGCGGCATCAACAGGATCGGCGCAAACCATGTGTACGGCGGCGCCAGGCCTGACAACGTTTCGAGCACCTTTTCGTCTGCAAACAAGTTCCCGAAAAGACGGATGCCGAGTGAAAACGGACGAATCAGATTACTAATCACCTCGATGGGGAAAATCAGCGGCGCGATCCACCAGATCGGACCGGCGAGGTGCCGCAAATGACCGAAGAGCCCGTTCTCGCTGATGCCGATGTAGTTGTAATAAAGGAACGACGCGAGGCCGAGCGCGAACGTTACGCTCGTCGCCGAAGTCGGACTCATGAACAGCGGAAACAGTCCCATCAGGTTCGAAACGAGAATCAGGACTGCGAACGTCATAACGACCGGGAAGTATTTCAAGCCGTGTGGGCCGATGATGTCTTCGATCATGCTGCGCACTGCGAGCACGCTGACTTCGAGTGTCTGCTGGCCGTGGCCCGGTTCGCTTTCAGAAAGTTTGCCCTTGAGGATCCAGATGATGACGACGCTCAAAATACACGCGATGACAAACATCACCGTGTACCACGGGATCGCGTTCTGGGCTGTGTATGGGCCAAACGCGGCTTCCGGCGTGCTGCCAAAGTATCCAAGAAATTTGTCCCAGATCGGTTTGGTGTATGCAAGTTCAAACCTCAACGCATACTCGCCGAAGTATTGATTGACCAACTGCACGATTATGGGCGCGTGATGCTCCGCCTCTTCTGCATGCTCGGCGGCCTCCTCTGCAAACCAAAACATCAACTAATTTTCCTCTCGCTTTGTGATTGCGAAGTAAAACTCTCTGATTGCTTCAACAAACATTGCTACAACAAAACTGGACAGGCCGGCGAGGACCGCAGGCAGCGACACGAGATCGAGCGTGTAAGCTGCAAAAATGGCCGCGACAAGCACAACGTAGCGCAGCACAAACTGCGCGAGTCGCCATTGCGGCTGGCCACCCTGGGCCGATAGTCGAATGGCAGCCGCGGCAGAGTTTTTCAGCCAGCGATGACTGAACAGCGCCAGCACGCCGCCCAGCAACAGGCCCGTCGTCACACGCCAGGGCGCGATGAACGCCGCGATGGCCACTATTAAGGCCGTGGCCACGACTATCGTGCGAAAGACTCGGGTTTCAAGCATTGCAAAGCCGCCGATTTTAACCGGGATTTCAGTGAATTGTCGAGCCAGCGATCCGTCCACAGATTACGCAGACTCTTATTACCTCTGCGTAATCTGTGGATTAATAAGTCTTCGAACTCAGGCGCACGAATTCAAATAAACCGGCAGCGGAGCCGAGGACGATGCCAATGATGAGGCCCCAGGGAGCGGTGTGGAACCATTTGTCGATGAACCAGCCGGCCGCGCAAAAAGTTGCCACGGACGCGAAGAGCGCGATGCCTGCGGCGTAGGCAAAGCCGGTTTTTCGGTTCTCGTCCTGATCTGTTTTTTTACTCACCAGCTTTCGCGTGTCAGGTAGTTTTTGGGGACGTCGTAAAGCATCGCGCGACGCGAGTGACGCAGCGAGTCGTGAATGAAGCAGACGTGCGTACACCAACACGCTTTGCCACCGTCGATCGAGCTGAGTTCCGCCTGGCGGTCGTTTGCGGTCCAGAGAGCATTGAAGTCGTAATCGAAATCGGCGAGTGAGGCGAACTTGTCGCGCAGCTCACACGCACGCACGTCGCCGTTGTAGTCAATGACAGCCGTCGTCTCGCCTGCCGTGCACGGAAACGCCCACGGCGTCGGTTGCTGAAAATTGGCGTGTTGCGTGCGGTAGTGAGTGATGATCGTGCCGGCGTAGACGGCGTTCTTCACGAACCGCTTGCTCGCGTCGTCCGCGGCAAACATGCGTTCGCCGTAGCGCTTCGTCAGTTTCGAAACGTGCGCGTACATCGCCGGCAGAACTTCGGGCGGCACCTGTTTGATGCTGTCGCCCACGAGCGTTTCGCCGCGAATGATGTTGAAGTACTGTCCGTCGAGACGATAGCCCGCCCACAGGAACTCCGAGAGCATCTCGATTTCGGTGTAGTTCTCGGCGCAGACGACCGTGTTCACGTTCAGTCGAAAACGGTCGGTGAACTTTTGTTTCAGCGGGTAGAGCGACTCGATACAGTCGAGCGCCTTTTGCCAGTTGCCGGGTACGCCGCGAATCCGATCGTGCGTCTGGCCATAACCATCGAGCGCGATGTTCAGGTAAAGATCGATGCGCGGATTGTTTGCGAGCGCGCGATCGACCACGTCGTAAACTCGCGTCTTGATGAGACCATTAGTCGGAATGATGATGCGCTCGACGCCGTTATTTGAGACGAAGAGATCGATGACGTCTGAGAGATCACGTCGCAGAGTCGGCTCGCCGCCGGAGAGCCAGAGGTCGGTGATTGGCGGCATGGTCCGTGAAATTTTTTCGATCTGCGCGAAGGTCATGTCGCCCGGTTGATTCAGTTCTTCGTGATAAAAGCACGTTTGGCAGAAGGCGTTGCAGCGCGAGGTGACGAACAGGATCACGGTGCCGAGACGCTTTTCGCGCTTCGTCGAGCGGAGCAATTGAACGAACTGGACGGCTTTATTAGGCATTAAGAGTCGCGGGAGATAATGACAGCTTCAGTGGGTGATTTCAATTCATAGGTGATGCCGCGCCAGTTGATGCGGCGTGAAAAGCCCGCGACGATGGCGTTGTAGAGATAGAGAAGTGACGCGAAGGGCCAGAGCAGTATGTGGGCCAGCAGATCGCGGCGTGATGTTTTTAGAACGCGGGAGACGACGCGGAAGCGAATGAAAGATTTGGCGGCGCCGAGCGCGAAGATAATCAACGGGAAAATATAAGCCGCGGATGAACGCGGATGAACGCTGATCAGAATTAGTCCGCCGAAGAACGCGATCGCGAAGATGGCGGAGCCGAGAAGTAAGGGTAACCAGAGGTGCGAGGCGTAGACACGTGTGATCTTGATCTGGCGCGTG
>DATNDM010000710.1:0-4835 GCA_035553235.1 Pyrinomonadaceae bacterium
TGGGGTCGCGGGGATTTGTGTGGTGTGTTATGCGATCTCGACGTCGATGGGTTCGGTGGTCGCGAAGCTCGATGACGTTTCAGTGAAGGCTGATCGGCGTGGGAAGGGCACTGGATCGCAGATGCTCAAACAGTTGAAGGAGCAGCTACGACGCGAGGCCGTGACGCGAATCGATGTGGCGGTGCACCTGCAAAATCCCGAGGCGCGCCGGTTTTACGAGAAGGCCGGCTTCGTCGCACTCAACGAGGAACGCCTCTCATGCTTAATTTAGCTGCGGATTCACACGCATAAACGCTGATCCGCGTTCATCTGCGTTTATCCGCGGCTTAAATTTGCAATTTCCTCGAAGTACTTCGCGAAGGCCACCATCCCACCTGAAGCCTGCTGCCAATCGAAATTCTCATTGGGTGCGTGGTAGCCGTGCTCGGGAAGTGACAGACCCAGAAACAGCACCGGGCAGTTCAGAACTTTCTCGATACTCGTCATCGCGCCAATCGTGCCGCCGTCACG
This sequence comes from Pyrinomonadaceae bacterium, assembly GCA_035553235.1. Taxonomy (GTDB): domain Bacteria; phylum Acidobacteriota; class Blastocatellia; order Pyrinomonadales; family Pyrinomonadaceae; genus PSRF01. Next base: position 511 of record DATNDM010000710.1, read on the forward strand.
CACGAACACCGCGTCCTTCCCAAACGAAAACTTGATCGCACGCTTCAGCGCTTGTGGCAGTTCGCCTTCGAGCACTGTTCGAAACGCCGGCGCCTGCGACTCAAACTGAATCTGCACGTCTGGATTCAGTTCCTTCACCGCCGCGCTGATCAGCTTCTTGATCTTCTGCGGATCCTGCATCGGCACCAATCGACACGACGCCTTCAACTCCGCGCGCGGCGGCACGATCGATTTCAAACCGGGACCTTGATATCCGCCCGCGATGCCGTGGACTTCGAGCGTCGGCATGCCCCAGATTCGCTTCATCACTTCGAGCGGATCTTCCGTGCGCATCTTCTTCAAGTGGTGCGCTTTCTTGAACGCCCTGGTCGTGAAACCGCAGTTTGCCCAGTCTTGCAGCTCTTTTTTCGTGGGCGGAATCACGTCGTCGTAAAAGCCTTTGATTTTGATCTTGCCGGTGCGGACGTCGTAGATGTCGGTGACGAGCTGCATCAACTCAGCAATCGGGTTTCGCGACGCGCCGCCGGTTTCGCCCGAGTGTGTGTCGACCGTTCCGGTTTCGAGCGTCAGAATGAAACCGAGTAGACCGCGCAATCCGGCCGAACTCGCCGGACGATCTCGCGACACCCAAACCGTGTCGGAAACAACAACCGAATCCGTGCGCAGGTTCGGCTTCGCTTTCGTGATGATCTTCTCGAAGTTTGGCGAGCCGATCTCTTCTTCAAACTCCCAAAGGAAACGAATGTTGACCGGAACGTCGTTTTCAATCGCGGCGCGAGCGCCAAACAGCGCGGTCAGCGCCGGGCCTTTATCGTCTGTAGTACCGCGGCCGTAATAAGTGTCGCCCTTTTTCGTGAACACAAACGGCTCGGTATCCCACGGCTCGGTTTCTTTCGACGCGGGCTGCACGTCGATGTGGTTATAAACCGTTACGGTCGGCCGATTTTTCTCATTGCCGAAGACGCCGTGAATTACCGGATTGCCTTTTTCGGCGCGGTAAATCTCGGCTTTGCCGCCGTAACCCTCGATCGTCTCGGCCGTGAGCTCGACGCCTTTTCTGATGTCTTCTAAATGATGCGGATCGACGGAGACCGTGGGAATTTCAACAAAACGACGCAGCAGCGATTCGTATTCGTCGCGGTGTGAGTTGGCAAAAGACAAAAGACTATCCCGGTTCAATGTCTTGGACATTCAGATCCTCCGTCGAACTGTCGTGCGAAAGCGTGGCAATAATAAAGCATTGGAGTGTTCTCTGCGCAACTTCCGCGTCCTCTGCGTCTCCGCAGGGCTTTGCACAAAAACTTTCGACATCGCTCTTCTCTGCGCCACCTCTGCGTTCTCTGCGCCTCTGCGGTGAGTTAGTGCATGAATTAGTTAACCGCAGAGACGCAGAGAACGCAGAGGTGGCGCAGAGAAACCAATCCGCAAATCGCGGCATCTACATGCCTACGGCGATTTTGCATAGAAACTTCGTCCAACGCCCCGCGTACATTCAAAAGGTTCGGTGCTTCGTGTTATTCTGGCGTCCCCGTGTTCCGACGGCCCCGAAAGGTCAGAACCCGCGATTTACAGGTTTTCGGTTTAGGAGGGTTGCGTGAGAAAAAGGTCTTTTGCCCCGGGAATACTCTTCCTCGTTATTGCCCTGGCAATTCCCGCACTGATTATCGCCCAACAAAACAGATCCGCACGGCGGACAACCGATCGGCCCGTTCCGACCGGTGCAACATCCACCAAGGCCGGTCCCACCGGAGCCGCGATCAAGAGTGACGTGGCAGAGGCTCTCGCAGTCATCCAGTCAAACTACATTGACGGCAGAAAATTGGATTACAACGCGATCTTTAAGTCGTCGATCAGCGGGATGCTGAGCGTACTGGATCCGCACTCGACCTATTTCGATCCGGTTGAATACGCCTCGTTCCGCACCGAGCAGCGCTCGGAATACTTCGGAATCGGGGCCACGATTGAAGACCTTCGCGACGGTAAAGAAGTCAACACTTACATTCGCGCGACTTTCCCGGGCTCGCCCGCCGCTCGCGCCGGACTGCGATTCGGTGACCGCATCACGGCGATCGACGGCAATTCAATGCGCGGCAAGACGTTCCCCGAAGTGCGAAAGTTTTTGCTCGGCCCGCGCGACACGACTGTCAAAGTCACGGTCGAACATGAAGCCAATAAGCAGTCCGAAACTGTCAACATCGTCCGCGACGCGGTTTCGCTGCCTTCAATCGCACAGGCTTACATGTTGAAGCCGGGTGTCGGCTATGTTGCGATGACCGGCGGTTTCAACCTGACCACGGCCGACGAATTCGACCAGGCGCTCAGGGAACTGCACAGCAAAGGCATGAACATGCTGGTGCTCGACCTCCGAGGCAATCGCGGCGGCTTGCTGATTCAGGCCGTTCGCGTCGCGAATACCTTCCTGCAACGCGGGCAAATGATCGTTTCGCAACGAGGACGCTTCCGCGACAGTTCGCAGTCGTATGCGGCAGTCAACGAGAATCCTGATAGCGTTCCCGTGGTCGTTCTGGTCAACGGCGATACAGCTTCGGCGGCGGAAATCGTTGCCGGCGCGCTTCAGGATCACGACCGCGCGCTGATCATCGGTGAAACGACTTTTGGAAAAGGCCTCGTACAGTTTCCATTCCAGTTGGACTACGACTCTGCGCTGTTGCTGACGATCGCGAAATACTTCACGCCGTCGGGCCGACTGATTCAGCGTGACTATTCCAACGGCGGTTTCTACAACTATTACTTCCCGGGCGGTCTCGCTGCCGACAAGCAAAATCAGGGTCCGACAGGCCCCGAAAGCCATACCGATACCGGCCGCGCTGTTTACGGCGGTGGCGGAATCTCACCTGACGAAGTCGTCAAGCCCGGCACGATCAGCGCGGCTGAACGACAACTCCGCGACGTTTTGTTTGCGTTCGCGCTCGAGTTGACGACTGGACGCGTTAAAGGTTTCGAGCAGTACAAGGTCCAACGTGCGATCGACTTTGATCACGAGCTCGTGAGCGACGACTTTCCGATTACGGATCCGCTGTTCAAGGAGTTGAAGAAGTTTGCGGCGGCGAACCCGAATTACAAGGCCACGCCCGAGCAGCTCGATAAGGTGCGTGGGTTTGCTGAAATGCAGTTGCGCTACAACTTGCTCTCAGCGGCTTATGGGTTCCGCACGGCGACGCAGGTTTTCAACGACTTCGACCCGCAGATCTCGCGCGCCGTCGATGCGATGCCCCGCGCTCGTGAGTTAGCTCAAGCAGCTAGTCGCGCTCGTGCCCGCGGATAGTTTTCAGCCACAGATTTACACTGCACAGACACGGATCAGAAATTTTCTTCTTTCTGATCCGTGTTCATTTGTGTAAATCTGTGGCTCTTTCATGCGTACGTTGATAATCATCAACCACGCCGCCGCGCGTGCGCGGCGCTTGTGGCCCACCGTTCAGAAACAACTCGACGCCGCGGGCGTTGAGTATCAAGCCTACGAAACAAAAGGTCCTGGCGACGCAACGATCAAGACGCGCGCGGCGTTGAGATCTGGTGTCGAGTCTGTCGTCGTCGTTGGCGGCGATGGCACGCTCAGCGAAACGGCTGAAGGCTTTTTCGAGTTCAACGACGATCTTGACGTCCACCCCACGGCGATCAATCCGAACGCAACAATCGCACTCGTGCCGGCCGGCACTGGAAACGATTTTGCGCGTGGACTGCTCGGCAAACGCGCGCCACTGCAAGACTGGATCGGAACCGTGATCGCGCGTGCTCGTAACGAAAGCACAGTCATAAGAACGATGGACGTGCTTTACGGTCGTTGCGACGATTACGAAAAGCCATTCATCTGCTTCAACGCATCGACGATGGGCATCGGCGGCGAAACGGCTGGACGCGTTGCGGCGCAGGGAAAGTTCATGCGCAACTTCTCCGGTGAGTTTCGTTTTGTATATGCTGCCGTCGGCGCGTTGGCGGCGTGGCGCGAACGGCGTGTGCGTGTGACAGTCGATGGCCGAACCGTTGCCGATGGACCAATGAACCTCGTCGCAGTTGCCAACGCGCTTTACGCCGGCGGCGGGATGATGCTCTCGCCCGAAGCACGCATCGATGACGGCAAGCTCGACGTGATCACAGCCTCCGGCTTGTCGCGCGCGAATGTGGTGACCGAGCTGTCGCGTGTACACACTGGCGGGCATGTGAAGAATCCGAAGGTCACGATCACGCAAGGGACCATCGCGCATATCGAAACCTTCTTAACACAGGATGCGATGCCGCTCGAGGCAGACGGGAATGTGCGCGGCGTGACGCCCGTGCAATTTCAGGTGTTGCCGGGCGCGTTG
>DATNDM010000711.1:0-7281 GCA_035553235.1 Pyrinomonadaceae bacterium
TAAAACCAACTTCGCTCACTGTGACGGTGGACAGGCAAGTGGGAGGGGTTCCACCGCCGCCGCCACCACCACCGCCACCATCGCCGCCGCCACCGCCGTCGTCGATGGGCATCAGCATGGCCACATCGTCACCGGGCAAATATCCAATCGGTGCATCATCTGGTCTGAGTGGCTTACCCGCCTCCCGTGCTTCATTGATCTCTTTCGCTATCGCGCGGTAGAGGCCGGTCTTCACGTATGTATTCCAGGGGGCGCGCGCGCGTGGCGATTCGTCGCGATAGACTCCATTCATCTCGACGGTAACGTTGTCGAGAATCTCTATTTGGGTTGGCCGCTGTGTCGCACTTGAATTCACATCATCGAGGCGATAGACCGCCATTGCCCGGTAATCGCGTTGTTTCCCGTTAAGTTGGACCCTGACTTCGTACGATGTGTAACGATTGAAATTCGCGAATCGGGAGGAAGACTGAGTGCTTTTGTCTGCTGAATTGCTCGGCGGCACAACCGCCCAGGCAGCTTCGTAGTAAGCGTGAGGTGGTCCACCGAGTTGGCTCAAACGCACCGGCTTGAGCTCAACTACATCGCCCCCTCGTTGGGTTACAATTTCTGACAGCGGCAACTGTGCAATTTCTGAGATTGGTCCCCAGTGAATATTCCTTAATTGATAAGTGAGAAAATCTGTGGTCGCTGCCGGTTTCCCCGTAGTCGCTGCTTTTTCATCAATCGCCGCTGATTGATAGCGCATCAATCGTGCGTAGACGTCGCGCACAAGCTTCTCTTCGGCATTCATGGCCTGAGGCTGAGTCAAAAGCTGCTTTTGCGCCAAGGCCGTCGTCGTTGCCCGTGCTGCCGGCGCACGTCTCTGGCCGCGCTGATCATTCGGCCGATTGGCCGCGTCCCTTGATCGGGTGGTGGCCGCGGACCACGAGCCTACCAGCAACAGAGCCAATGTCAGACTAGCCGAGACTCTTCGCACGTTGTTCATGATTGCCTTCCTCCGCAAGGTTTCCGACAAACTTCAAGCGTCTACTGCGGCGCTCTGCTACTTGTTGTTTTTGCGCGGCACTGCCTTGTGAATGTCATGAAGAAATGAGACGGCGCTCATCTTTCGATACTTCACACTGACTGGATCGTCCGGCGTCACATCCGCAGGCTCGACAACTCCGTTCGTTAATGCAAACAGACCTTGACCTTCAGAGACCAACCGCTGACCTTTGAAAGCAGAGTCTTTGTTTTTGGTCTTCAGAAACAAAACATAGAGACCGCCGTCTTCCGGCTGCTTGAAACCAACGGGCGCGATGACCGCAAAAGTTTTGTCCGCGAATCTGTGCGTGCCGCCCGGCAGGCTAACAAGCAGAGACGCGCCTCTCGGCGATTCGCCTTTGATCACTTCCTGCACTTTCACCAGAAAGTCCGAGGTGATAAACCGCTCGTCCGATGTCAAATTAGCCTTATGACTGAGTACTCGCCCGACAACGATCAGGTCGCTTCGTTTTGCAAGCTCTTCGACGTTTGGATAAATCGTTCCGCGCTCGGGCTTGTACTTCAGAACGTACTTGCCACCCGCCTTCTTGGTTTGTTCATAAAGCGTCACTCTGGGCTTCGTGTCTTTGGTTTTGGCAGTCTGGGCGACAACGGCTGCGCCGCCCGCGACCGCTATCAAAGTTAGTCCTATCAGTAACACTTTCGGTCGAATGTTCCTCTGCATCACGTAACCTCCTAACCTAGTTAGCGAATGCCTCTTCCTCGTAGCAGTAATCGTATTCGCAGCAGATTCCCCACCAGTCGTCACACCAGCAATCGCCCGTGTCCCAGCAACTGCCGCCGCCACCACCACCGCCGCCACCGCCGCCGCAGTACTCGCCGTAGCTGTAACAACTGGTGACTTCCTCGGTCCAATACCTTGAACTACAACTGCCCTCACATTCCTGGTAGTAGTCGCGATACGTCACAGTGCAATACTGATAGTAATAACCGTCGCAGTATTCGTAGTCGTACTGGTCAAAGCCGACTTCTTCCGGGTCATAACAAACACACACACTGGTATCGGCACAGGTGCAGGTGTTTTGGTCCCATTGCCGACCGGCGTCTATGCAAGCCTGTCGCTGAGACCCGGTGGGATCGCAACCGTAGTAACTGCAAGTGCAGGAAAAGGGATCCCACGAGCCGCCGTTATTGATGCAGGATTGTTGTTGCGACCCGGTTGGGTCACACCCGTATTCGCAGAAGCAGGAGGCAGAATCCCAATAGCCACCGTTGTTGATGCAGTTCCACTCCTCAGTGGAGCTACAACCGCAGGTCGCACAGTTCACGTTAGGTCCGCAGCCCGACGCCTGGAAGCAAGTACCGTCGAAGCATTCCCAATGTGGATCGGTGTCGCCCGCATTTAAACAACACGCGCCTTGCGGCGTTAGCGGCGCGTCTGGAGCAGCCGCATTCAGTGGGTCCGAAGCGGCGACCGGCCCCCGTGCGTCATTCGCGAACGAGCCTTGCGCCAGCCATGCAACCGTCACGACCAGCACCAACAATATGAGTGCTCTTTTCATTTTGGGCCTCCTGAACCGGCACTACTTCAAGGCGTTGCTAACTCTTAATTCGGCTGAATACTTCTGTTTCGCGTTCGGCAGTTAACCGTCCCACCCACGATTGCTGCACCGTGCCGCTCTTGTCCACAATCACCAAAGTCGGCGTGCCCCTGACTCCCAACGAGTCGAGCGTGGCCTGCGCAACCGCCGTAATCGGCACGTTCAGACCGGCCAGATACTGCTTGGCTGCGTTGGTGTCTTGCGGGAACACGGCGACCACGCGGACGTTCTTTCGGCCGGCGAGCTCCTGCGTCAGCTTTTGGTAAAACGGAGCGCTCTCAGTGCAGAAGTGACATTTATCTGAAAGTGCGAGGACGACGGTTTGATCGCTGTCGGTCCAATTTACGCCGGGTATGGCAATCTGGGTTCCGGCGGCCGGGCCGGTCGGCGCGTTGCGTCCGCTATCACGTGGACCAGCCTGAGTTCCATCGGTCGGACGCACGATGGTGGCAACCGGTGTCGCTGGGCGGAGTAAGTAGTTCTTGACCAAAACAGTCGCGCCAATGAGAGCTACCGTGATGATCGAAAGATTGGTGGCGATTTCGATGGTTCTTGCGAGTTTGCTTTTTTTGTCTTCCATGGTGGCCCAGAAATTAGAACGAGGCTGCGCACCTTTCAAGCATCTTCCCTTGCTTGAAGTGGCTATCTTTTGCTGTATGTGGCTAGTGCACGATCCGGCCCGAAAGGACGAGACTACTAAGCCCGAGATCGCGATGGTGGAACGCCGAACGCACGCTTGAACTGGTGAGTGAAATAGCTGTCGCTGCTGATACCAACCGCGGCTTTTACTTCTTTGACGGTGTGATTGTTTGTCGCCAGAAGCTCCTTCGCTTTTCGCAGCCTCAGCGTTTGCAGGTAAACGGTAGGGGTCACTCCAACTTCCGCTTTGAACTTGTGGCGCAGGCGCGAAGGCGACAGACCAGTTACCCGGGCCATAAATGCCAGCGACAATGGTCGGTGCGGCTGTTCCTCGATATACGAGATGAGGCGCTGAATTCTTATATCCATTAATTCAATGCGTCGCACTGCTGAACAGAACTGAGACTTGTGAAATCGAAGACGCCGTAACGCGGTCGGAACATTTCGTCCGAGCAATGAACAACTGGGGAGATGGAACGAGGAGTTGTACAGGGGGAGAAGCTTGGTTACGCGGAGACGATAGTCGAACGAGGGTGGTCTGTCGGCCACTTTACTGACTTAGTCGGTTAAGTAACACAACAAAATGTAACGAGATGAAAGAGGGCTTGTGCTAAGCGGCTAGAAAGCGGCTGATCTCGTTTGTCACGATCCCATAGCATTCGCAGGCGGCGGATTCCAATCCCGGCCGGTTAAGAATTGTGATTTTGCCCCTGCGATAACGAATCAATCCTGCGTCCTGCAGCTTGTTAGCAGCAACGGTAACAACCGTCCTCGGAGTACCCAGCATTTGAGAGATGAATTCCTGCGTGAGGGAAAAGGTTTGGTTTCTGACTCGATCGTCTATCACCAGCAGCCAGCGACCCAACCTTCTTTCTACTGTATGAAAGCGATTACAGGTGGCCGACTGTGAAATCTGAGCGATGAGCGAATGAGTAAAACCCAGCAACAGCTCTTGAAGTTTACCATTGCGATTAAACTCGAGCTTGAGCACCTCTGAATTGATTCTCAAGGCTTCAGCCGGAATCTGAACCATGCCCCGGTGAAGTGCCAGACCGGCTTTGAGAATTATGGGAATACCGAGCATGCCCTCGTTACCAACCATTGCCACCTCGACTGTTTCTCCATCTTCGGTCATTCCGAGCAGAGAAATCACGCCCTTCAGCGGAAAGTGGGCATAAGGGATGCAGGCTCCGACGTCGAACAGAATTTTACCCCTCGGGAGATGAACGACTTCCAGATGTGGAATCAGACGTTCGTACTCGGCACGAGGGAGGGCGGCAAGAAGCCGATTGTCGGCTGGATTACTCATTCCTATGGGTGTCGGCATGAGCAGTTCCCTTTCAATATTTCCGTGAGACCGGGCTACAAAAATGGAGCGGGCGACGAGGCTCGAACTCGCAACTTTCAGCTTGGGAAGCTGACACTCTACCATTGAGTTACGCCCGCTCGAAAAGTGAGGAAAAGATAGTTAAGGATCTGATTCGTGTCAATCCGCGCTGATCCGCGGTTTGATGAAATCCTTGATGAGGTCGTCCCAGCGGCCCTGCGATTTCAGTATTAACTCGATCACTTCACGAACCGCGCCAAAGCCACCCGGCGCTTCTGTTACGTAGTGCGCGGATTCGCGCGCCTCGTGGGCTGCGTCCGCAACGGCGATGCCGAGACCTGAGTGCAGCATCAAGGGAACGTCGTTCAGGTCGTCGCCGATGTACGCGACTTCGGCATTCGCAACATTCGCCTGGGCCAACACGTCAGCGAATGCCTGCACTTTATTTTCGTGTCCCTGAATGACGAACGACATGCCGAGCTTGTGCGCACGAGTCTCGACGGCCTTCGACGTTCGCCCCGAGATGATCCCCGATCTCAAACCCGCGCGATGCAACAACTCGATCCCGAGCCCGTCGCGCGTGTGAAATCCCTTCTGCTCCTCGCCGTCTGCAAACAGCCAGATGCGGCCGTCAGTCAACACACCATCGCAATCCATCAAGAGCAACTTGATGCGCGCGGCGCGTTCCTGGACATCAGCGTTCATCGCACTTCGAAGAGTTCGATGCCGGCGAGTTTCAAGCCTCCCGGAGTCTTTGCAAGCATTAACACAGCCGTTCCCGAACCAACCGTGCCGAGTTTGCTCGCACGGATTTGCACGTCCGCGGCGATGAGGTTTGCGTTGAGTTGTTCGGTGCGCACGACTTTCGTGTCCCACGCTTCGGTGCCGATGCTGGCGTTGATAAATCGCACCAGTTCGCCGGAAACGATGCGCGATTCCAACTCCGCCTTCTTGTTGCTGACGACTGCCTGGGCGAGTTGCGCGACAAATGCACGCACAGTCTCGTCAACCGGCGGTGCATTGTTCGCGGCTGCTTCCGCGCGAATGCGCGCCGCACGCGCCGCCAACGACGATGGATAATCACGACTCGCAATGACAGCGTCGTTGAAAAGCTTCGCCGCTTCAGCCGGCTGGTTGCGCTTCATTGCAATCTCACCGAGTCCGATGTTGGCCCAGGCGAGCGTCGCTGCAAACGGCAGAGGCTCTTCGAGTGCTGTGCGAAAGAGTTTCTCGGCGTCTTCAATCCGGTTCTCACCGAGCAACGCACGCGCGAGAATGATCTGCGCTTCCTGAAAACGTGGCGCGCTCGCAAGCATGGCGCGCGCTGTCGCTTCCGCCTTTGCAAAATCCTGAGCGCCGAGTTGCAACGACGCCTCATTCAACGCCTGAGACAGATCCTTAGCACGCGGCATCACGTCGTTGCCGTAGTCGAGTTGCGGATAAAGCTTGTCAGGATCAACTTCGACGCGCACGAGCTTCGACGGCGTCTTGAAAACTGCTTCGCCAAAATTCTTCGCCGGTATAGTCGCTTCCGCTCGCACTTCCTGCCCCTGCTCAGTTGTCGCTAAAACCGGAACCGTGACGTCAATCGAACCGATATTGCGCAACGCCGCTACCCAATCAGCGCCACGTTGCACGGGCAGGCCGACCATCAGATCAGTATCGACCACTTGATCGAGCTGTTGGTCTACCAACACCTTCAGACTGTCGCCGCCACGTGTCGCGAGTGCTTCACGGACGGCCGCAAGATTCAACCCATTCACATCGGTCTTGGCCGCCTGTAACGCGGCGCGCAATACAGTCATCAACTCCGTACGACCCAGCCGCCGATCGACGAGACGCCAGAACATCGCGCCGCGGTTCGGCACTGACGCGAAGTAAGTACTGTCCAATGCAGTCGTATGCGCGAGTGGACCATCGCGCTGCGCGACTGTCGCATAAGCGAGTCGCTGCCGATACAACTCCGACTTCACCGCATCCGCGCCAAACTGCTTTTCAAGAAACTGCGTTGCGAGGTAACGCACCAGCGCATCGCGTAACACACCGCCGCCCTCGCCGTAAACAGGTGTTTGACCGCCGATCCAAAGTCTGGCAACTGTTTCGGCGACCGAGAGCGCGGTCGCGGCATCGAGTTTTGGCAGGCGCAGCGCGTCGGCGTCGATAAGGGCTGTACCACCGTCGTTAAAACCCGCGCCTCTACGCACCGCAACTAATCGGAGCGGCGTGTCGGGTGCTGGTCCAAGCGCGGCCGCGTAGAAAGCACGCGCAGCCGCCGTGAACGCCATCAACCCTTCCGCGTGCTTGCGCTGCTCGGCATCAGCGCCTTTCTCGAGCAGGACGATCACGCCTTTTGCGTCAGCGGCGCCTTCGAGTTTGTCCCAATCACCTTGTACAAAGAACGGCTCTGCATGCAGCGACTGATCAAACGTTCCAGCAGCCTTCTCAACACCTGAAGAAATCGCGTTTGGAATGTTGACGGTCAAATGAAAGGGGGCCGTGTCAGCGCCGCGCGGCGAGTACGGCGTGTTCGGCATCGGATACCAGAACGATAACGGCAAGAACTGCGTCGCGATCGGACTGATTGCACTGAGCCCGCTGTTGCTCTCAATTGGCAGCGTGTAAGTCACGGCTACGGAAACACTGCCGTTCGGAGCAACGGACGCAGGCAACGAGACCTCGACTTGTTGCAGCTCACCGCGCGGAGTTGGCCGGACGATCGCGGCCGCACCG
>DATNDM010000712.1:0-4559 GCA_035553235.1 Pyrinomonadaceae bacterium
TGAAACTTCCCATTACGGGTTTGTGGAAAACGGCGTCACGTTTCCGCGTTGATGTCGAGAATGGTGAAGTTATCGTGAAGCCGGACGAGGGCCCCAACCCCGAGTTCAATTAACGCGGATTGAAGGGATTTACAGGATTCACGCGGATGAATCCTGTAAATCCTGAAAAATCTTGTAAGTCCTGTTCAATAAATGATTCTGCTCCTGATCCTCTCATTCCTTTTTGTTCAAACACCTGCCTCCTCCGTCGATCAGAAATCACAGGAGATCATCGATCACGCTATCGAATCACTCGGCGGACAAAAGTATCTCGGCGTCCAGACGGTGACCGGCAAGGGTTTTTACACGAGTTTCAAAGACGGCGTCTCGCAGATCCCCGCGCGCTTTCTCGACTACATCGCTTATCCCGATCGCGAGCGCACCGAGTTTACCGGTGCCGGCATAAAAACGATCCAGACGAACACCGGCGATACGGGTTGGATGTTTGATGGCACGTATAAAAAGATCTCAGACCAGACGCCCGCACAGGTTGATGACTTCAAGCAGGCGATGCGCACGAGTCTCGAGTATCTGCTGCGTGGCTACTGGAAAAAGGAAGGCGGCAAGATCACTTACGTCGGTCGCCGTGAAGCTGGCGTTGGTAAACGCAACGAAGCGATTCGCTTGACCTTTCCTGATGACACCTGGATTGAGTATGAGTTCGGCGCGCGTGACTTTTTGCCGGCGAAGATCATCTACAAGCGTGAGCGAAAAGATATGGACAGCGGCGACATGGTCATGATGACTGAAGAAGATCAGCTCTTCAAATTCATCACCATCGACGGCGTCACCGCGCCCTGGGTCATCGACCACTTCATCAACGGCAAGCAGAGTTCGCGGATCAACTACGAGTCAGTGCAGTATAACCAAAGATTTGCTGACAATCTTTTCGCCAAGCCGACCGACGTCAAAAGCATTAAATAAGCCGCAGATGAACGCGGATTAACGCTGATCTGCGTTTTTCCGCGTTCATCCGCGGCTAATTTAAATTGCTAACCCACCATCGACCTGTATCACCTGCCCGGTGATATACCTCGCATCATCCGACAACAGAAAAGCGGCGATGCGTGCGACCTCATCCGGCTCGGCAAATCGTCCCAACGGAATCTGCTCGCGAATCTTCGCCTGGTAAGCCTCATCGAGCTTGCCCGCCATGTCAGTCGCGACCATCCCGAGCGCGAGCGCGTTGACCGTGACTTTCCGGCTCGCGACTTCTTTCGCCAACGATTTCGTCAGCCCAATCATGCCGGCCTTCGAAGCGGAATAATTTGACTGCCCCGGCATTCCGACTTCACCGCTGATCGACGAAATGTTGAGTATCGATCCGCCTGTGTCTTGTCGCAGCATCGTTCGCAACGCCGCCTTCGCGAAATTCCACGAGCCTTTCAGGTTCGTGTTCAGAACTTCATCCCAATCATCTTCTTTCATGCGCAGGATGAGATTGTCGCGCGTGATGCCTGCGTTGTTGACGAGAAAATCGATGCGTCCGAAAGCTTCCTTGACCTGTTGGACCATCGCGGCCGCGGCCTCAGTGCTCGCCACATCACATTGCACCGACAAACTGCGCACACCCAACGCGTCGAGCTCGGCTTTCAGACTGTCCGCGGCTTCCGCACTCTTCGCGTAATTGAAAGCGACATCCGCACCACGTCGTCCTAACTCGAGCGCGATGGCGCGCCCAATCCCGCGTGTTCCTCCAGTAACGATCGCCACGCGACCGGCAAATTGTTTTTGATCCGACATGAGCCACTAAATAGCACATAAGCGCCTTCAGCCACAAAAGGCACAAAAACTCATAAACAGAAAAAAGCCACGGCCAGTGTCTGGTTCGCGGCTTTTCTGTTTATGTGTTTTTGTGCCTTTTGTGGCTGAAGGGCTTTAGTTGCACCAGTCGCCGGTCTGTTGCAAACAGCGGAAGTTGTTGCCGAGCGCCGGGAACACGGGCGTGCCGTCATCCCGCTTCACATCGCGGAGGAAAGCGTCCGGACGAATGAAGCCGTTGCGCGGATCCTCCGGAATCGGGCAGATAACCCAGCGAAACACACTATCGTTAACCGGACGCGTACGCAGTTCGACTAAACCCTTCGACGCAAGACCGTCGACCTGCGATGGACTCGTCAGGATTGGCGTGCCGTCGAGATCGCGACCATTCGTGGCTGCGATCGGATCGAGTTCTTTGCGTCCTTCAGCCGTGAAAGCCTTCGGCGTGTAGACGACCCAAACGGCGAGCCACATGCCGAGCGGATCGTTTGAGAAGTAACCATTACGCGTGTCGAACATGTTGTCCTGACGTTTGTTCGGGAGAAACGGATCGAGGATCGAGCCGTTCGACGCTTTCGGGAAAATGAAAACGCGAAAGTGTTCGGCAGTGTCGAACGAGGCCTGACCGCGCGCAGTCAGTTGGCCCGAGGCGTCGTGCTCGAAGCTCGTAAAGTTGAGCACGCCGAAGATGTTAGCGTAAGTCAAACCACTCGAGCCGGTCGTGCCGGGCGTGGTTTCGATGGTCCTGATGTTTGCGCGCTTCGGATCGGTGTTGCTGTTATCGACGACGAAGTCGCCGGTGCGCGACGGAGTGCCAACGCGCAGCACGATATTTTCGGGGACGATGCCGCGTGCGCGGTAGGTTGCGTCGCTGAAGTCGAACGGTGACGTGCCGAGATCGATGCCGCTGCTCGCGGAAACGTTCGCGTTGAAGTTAAGACCAGCGACTATCAGCGCGAGTGTGACGATGGCGAGCGCGAGTGTGTATTTTGAAGTTCTTTTAATTTTCATGATCGGTGAGCTCCTTGTGTGTCTCTCAAAATGAGGAGCGCATCATGCGTGAAGAGTTTTCAGGAGAATGTCAGCGCGGCGACGTTGAGCGACAAATTCCTCTTTGTGATCTTTGTGTTCTAAAAAGTATTAAAGCAAAGGGCGAATAGAAGAACTGCGTAGGTCTGCAATTGCTTCAACCACTTCACGCGAATCCACCCGCGGCCCAACTCGATGATGCCGCGACGTTCGAGATCGTTCAGGACCGTGGTGGTAGTTTGACGTGCGGCGCCGATGAGACTCGCGACGTCGTGATGCGTGAGTGGAACGAGGTGATTGCTGCCGATAGTCTCGACTGCTGCGGAGCCCGTCGCGAGTTCATGCAGCAGTTCGCAGATGCGTGCCGACACTGCTTTCGAAGTGATATCGGAAAGCTTCTTCTCCATGCGTCGACGACGATCGCCGACGAGCCTGATGTAGCTCATCGCCAGCTTCGGCTGCGTCGTAAGCAGTTTCGTAAAATCGTGCTTGGAGAAAACCCACGCCAACACATCGTCGAGCGCCTGCGTCATGTTGCTGCGCAGCGACTCGTCGACGAGGGCAAACTCGCCAAAGATCTCGCCGGGCTGGATGATGTCGATCGCGATCTCTTTCCCCGTCTCGGCGAGCACTGACAGCTTCACTCGTCCACGCTTCAGGATGTAAACAAAGTCAGCACGATCGCCGGGTGTGTAGATGAATTCACCACGCGACTTGCGCAGGGCGCGCGCATGCGTCGCGATGTGAGTCATCTCTTCCGACCCGAGATCGGAAAAAATTTTCACACGCTGGTTTTCAGGAGAACCCGGGAATACAGCTATCGGCGATGCTGCAGGTGACATAGTTTTCAACTCCTAACGGGGCTTTGCCCCAAAAAGTCAGGATTGTTTAATGGACAGGAATTCCCGACTTTCAGGCAAAGCCTCCTAACGGGAGGGAGTTTTGGAGTTCTGGGCGACTCCCGAGTGAGGTGGCTTGCACTAATCGACTTACGATAGCGCCTGAAGCACTTCCACCAGACTTACTTCCTTCAACTTCAACTGCTCGCTGCTCGGCATGCGATCGAGACGCAGCAACTCTTCGGCCGCGTCCAGCTCGCGATCGCGATTCATCCCCGCGACCGCAAGCACGCGATTGTCTTTCACGAAAAAAGCGAGAAAGTCGTGCGATGCGACGTCACCGCGATAAATGATCTCATCCCACACCGTCGCGTGCCCGACATAAGCTAAAACAGCGTCGAACTGTTGCGTCCAGAAGAATGGAACACCATCGAACACAAAGTTACGTCCTAACATATTACGTGCCGCTGTCCGGCCTTGCTGCTGCGCGGTACGCCAGTGCTCGATCCGCACACGCTGACCCGCGCGCGCATCGGGAAAGCTCGCGATATCACCGGCCGCAAAAAGTCCGTCAGCGGCACGCAGCCGCGAATCAACAACAACGGCGCCCGCCTGGTCCAACTCGACACCATCGAGGAACTGCGTCACCGGTCTGACACCCACGCCGACGACGACCATGTCCGTCTCGATCTGTTCGCCGTTGTCCAGTGTGACTGCTTCAACTTTGTGATTGCCTTCAAAACGATAGACGATGTTGCCGAGCTTGAAACGAACGCCGTGGCTCTCATGAACGCGACGGAACAACGCACCGATTTCCGCACCGAGCGCCGCTTCAAAGGGTTCCTGCGACGGCGCAATCACTGTTACTTCGAGCCCGCGTTCGCGCAGGCT
>DATNDM010000713.1:0-4957 GCA_035553235.1 Pyrinomonadaceae bacterium
CGCGGTCGAACTCGATGGCTGCGGGTGACGTACAAGGCGATGGAAATCTGGGACTTGCATCGCGAGGATAGGAATGGCTGATTACAGGGAAAAGCTGGACGAGTGGCAACAGGCGGCGCGCCGCAAGGCCCGCGAGCTCGACGAGAAGTATGCGATTTCGGATCTGGTTGGTGAAGGCGCACGAGCAGCCAGTGAAGCGGCGCGGAAAGGTGCTGAGACAGTCGCCGGTGGCGCGGAACGTTTGCGCGAAGAAGCTGAACGGCTGACTGACGAAGATGAAGTCGGCGAAAGTGCCCGCCGCGCGGCGACTGAGACAGTAAAAAACGTGAAGCGTGCTGGAAAGGCTGTGCGCGACGTTGCGGGCGACACGGGCAAGCGGGTTTTTGACGACGCAAGAACTTACTACGATCGCGCGTCGCAGATTTACGGAACTGGTGCGCGGTTCACACGCGCCTCGACTGCGGCGACAACTGGATTGATCAAAGCACGCGACTGGATCAAGGAAAATCCGGGGAAGGCGGCTGTTGTTTCTGTTTCGCTCGTGCTGGGGATCAGAGCGGGCGCGGCGTTTCCGGGTCTCGATGCGGTGTTGCTCGGTTCGCATCCGCACTGGCTGACACACTCGGCGCTGCCGGTTTGGGGAATGCGCAAAGCGACGGAGAAGTTTGATAGTTACCTGAAGAAGCAGGAAGACCTGATAGCGCGTGGTGAACTCGACGAGGCGGCAAAGCAGCGCGCCGAGTTTGAACGGAAGATTGCAAAGTATGTTGGCGCGCCGTTGCTGGGCGCATTCAGTTGCGCAGCGGGCGCGGCGATGTGGGCCCAGATTTTCCAACCCGGCGCGATCACCGGAGCGCCGATCAGCTGGCTACTCGGCGGCAATCCATTTCTCGACGGCGTCTGGCTCTTCGCGAATGGCGTGATCTGCTTCCATCAAGGTTACAAGTTCTTCATGATTGCACTCGCTAATCAGGAAGAAGTCGTTCGCGTCGTGCGAGAGATCAAGGGCCTCCTTCCCGCAGCCGTATAGATCACAAAAGCACAAAGAACAAAAGGCACGAGACGGTTTTTGCGTTTTGTGCTCTTGTGCTTTTGTGATCGGCTAAGAAATGGTGATTGTAAAGGGCAGGAAGCAGAGCACAAAGACGAGTAGCGTTAGGATCGCGATCACGATTCGTTTGGTTCCCAGAGGTTCCATCACTGCCGGCTGCGGATGTGGAACTTTCATCATGATTGCCAGTAGCACCGCATAGAGAAAGCCGCTCGGGCTGCCGTGCCACCAGAAGCCTAAGAACGCGAGCGCGGCCATCGATATGAAAGCGACGCGTCCGATGATCTTGTGCGCGCGCGGTCCGAAGAGCGAAAACGTTCCGTGACCGCCGTCCAGTTGGCCCACCGGCATCAAGTTCAAACTCGTCACCAATAATCCGATCCACGCCGCCATGTAGTAAGGATTTGGGGGCGTGTTTGGATCGAGAGGTATGCCCGCCAATTTACTTATCAGCCTAAAGAGCAACGGATCGTTGAAGTACATCCAGCCATCGCCGGGAGGTAACGGCGTTGCGGTTGTCAACACACCGATCACAGCTACCGGCAGCGCTACGATAAAGCCCGCTAACGGTCCGGCAAGTCCGATGTCAAACAACGCGCGACGCGAAGGAATAGCGGAGCGAATCTTGATAAACGCGCCGAAAGTGCCGGCCAGAAACAGCGGCGGCGCCGGAATGAAATAGGGCGGCGTCGCGTTCACTTTATAGTAGCGACACGCGAGATAGTGGCCCATCTCGTGGGAAAAGAGGATCGCGAGTAACGACGCTGAAAAGGTCACGCCTTCCACGATCAATTTCGGATGAGAAAACACGTGTCGCAACAACTCGCTGATCGAATAAAAGTACGAAAGCGGAATGTAGAGCAAGTAATCAAGCGGGTTCGCAAGGCGCGGCTCTGGAATGGGAAGCTCGGGCGCGGCGAGCATGATTCCAGCCATGATCGTAGTGACAACAGTCAGCAGAAACAGCCCGCCGTGCACGCGCCACTCGCGCGCGGACAGCCATGGCTGCTTGCGCTCACCCAAACCCGATGCAGTTCTAATCGAGGCGTCCATATCTTTATTGTAGTTTGAACGTGGTGAAAGTGAACAAGTCAGGAAGAGGGGCTTGCCCCGCTCATTCCATCAGCGGGGGCAAGCCCCTCTTCCTGACTTGTTCTATCTCCTGACTTACAGAAATCTAAAACTCGTCGTCGTCATCGTCCTCGACTGCATCATCGATGTCGATGTCGCCGCCGTCGTGCGCTTGCAATTCCTTGCCCGGTTTGAACCGAATCGTTTTGCCGGACGGAATCGCGACCTCTTCGCCGGTGCGCGGATTGCGGCCGACTCCGCGTTTGCGTGGCTTCACCACAAACACGCCGAACCCGCGGAGCTCGATTCTTTCGCCCCTCGTCAGCGCTTCCTTCATCGAGTGAAAAAGAGCTTCGACGGCCTGTTCAGCCTTCATCTTCGGCACGCCGGTTTTATCAGCAACGCGGTTGATGATGTCTAACTTGATCACGTCTAGGGGCCTCGTTTCTGCTGCGCCGGGAACGCTGTCCGAGGGCGGCAAATGCAGGCGAGGATGATAGAGAGCACCGGTAAACCCTGTCAAGGAAATGGCAAGACAGGGTCGTGCCCTGGTTTGAGCGATTTTTTTGTGCACCCTCTGTGTTCTGTGTGTCAGAGATTGCACAGAGAAGCAGTTCAAATGGGTCACCAATCAAAAAGCCCGTACACAGATTGCACAGACAACACGATTACGCTAACCTCAAAACCGCTTAAGTAGAGCCGCTGAATTATGTTTGGAATCAGAAAACGCAGGCCACCGCCGTTCGGTGGCGTTCACGTCGACGACGACAAAGACATCCTGGAACACAAGCCCGACGATGCGTCGCGAAGCGATCTCTGGTCGGAAGCGCGACTGCTGCTCCGCGACCTGATCTTCGCACTCATGATCGCGGCGCTCGTGGTGGTTTTCATCGTGCAACCGGTGAAAGTTGAAGGCACCTCGATGTTGCCGCGCCTGCACGACGGCGAGCGCATCTTCGTCAATAAGCTGATCTATTACGACGACTATCGCTGGGCGCCGAAGATCGAGCGCGGCGACATCGTTGTTTTTTGGTTTCCGGACGACCCATCGAAGAGTTACATCAAACGCGTCATCGGCCTGCCGGGAGACACGGTTGAGGTCCGCGAGGGAATCGTCATCATCAACGGCCGCCCAATTGAAGAACATTATCTCGACCCGCGTTTGAACCTGTCACACCGTAGCCAGCAGCCGACTCTGGTCAGACAGAACTACTACTTCGTTATGGGTGACAACCGCGATAATTCGAGCGACTCGCGAATCTGGGGCCAGGTGCCGAAGAAATATATCTACGGCAAGGCGCTGTTTCGCTACTGGCCGTTGACGGCCGCGAGCGTGATACATCACGAAGACCTTAATCCCGGCCCGCCGAGGCCCGCGTTCGAGTCGGATTATCCGGACAACGCGGGCGCGCCGGAGCGGCAACCGTATGTGCCGGGCGAGCCGACTCCACAGCCTTGATACATATGCTTGATTGGCTGCGTTTCCTGCTCATGACCTTTTATGCTCCGGTGCGTGGAATGCGCGGCATGCGCGACCGCGGCTCACTCGCACCAGTTGTGTTAATCGCGTTCGTCGGGCAGTTTGCGTTTGGTTTCGTCGCGAAACAATTCGCCGGAGCGGGTTACGGAGTCGTCTGGGAACTCTTTCACACCGCGAAGGTCATCGCCATCGTCGCGATCGTGCTCGTGCCGATTCTGACGCTCGTTGCGAACATGTTCGACCGGCGCGGCAGTTTCAGAGTCGTGCTGACGCAGGAATACGCGCCCCTCGCCGCCTCGCTTTTTTACGTTCTCACTGCTGCTAATCTTATCGGACTGCTGATCACGGTGCTTTTGCATTACTCGGGGGTTCAGGATCAGACGGTCGCGATGTTGCTCCAGGCTTATCGAGGTCCGGATGCACCGGAATTCACTCGTACCGGGCCGTTAGCAGGCGAGTTTCAGAATCCGGTTTTCCTGGCATACAGCGTGTTCGTAATGTTCCAGCGCGGGCTGTTCGGCGTCGGCATGATCGTAGCTGTTAAAGACACGTTCAGGATGTCAACGGCGCGAGCATTCGCGGTAACGCTGGTTTCATCTTTTGCCGCGCAGTTCGTCGCGCCCATCGCGCTTCATTTGTTTTCGGGCGTGGCTGGGTCGCCGCTGCTGTTGCTGTTTTTGTTCATGCTGTTGCGTGGTTACTTCAGCGACATCATGGGTGGTCATCGCGCGCGGGCGGCGTTCAGGCAGAACCTGGAATCTGCGACACTCAATCCAGCGGACGCATCCGCGCACTACAATCTCGGGCTGATCCACCAGGGTCGTGGCGAGTTGGACCAGGCCCGCGAACGATTCGAACGAGCATTGCAGATCGACGCCGACGAGATCGACGCGTATTACCAGTTAGGACGGATCGCGCGGCAGCAGAAGCGATATGCCGACGCGATTCAGAACTTCGAGCAGGTCGTCGCGCGTAATCCGGCGCACGCACAACACGAGGTTTGGCGCGAAGTGGCGGCGACGTATATTGCCGCGGGACAGTTTGAAGATGCGCGCACGGCATTGGACCAGTTTCTCGAGCACCGGCCGTCTGATCCGGAGGGTTTGTATTTAATGTGACGTGCGCACGCCGGATTGGGCCACAAGCGTGAAGCGACGAGTTTGATGCAGGCATGCATCGAAGCCGTGAAGACCGCGCCCGCGTACAAGTATCGCACCAGCAAGCGCTGGTTGAACGAGGCGCAGCAGTTTATTAAGAGTAGTCAATAGGATGAGTGAAAAACGGCCGGCACTTTTAGCGCTTGAAGATGGTCGCACCTTTCGTGGTCGGTCGTGGGCGGCCGATGGTGAAGCGTG
>DATNDM010000714.1:0-5285 GCA_035553235.1 Pyrinomonadaceae bacterium
GTCCTTCAAGCTCATTCCTTTCACACGACAAGCTTCACGCAACGCGTAGAGACAACCGCGCGCAGTCGCTTCCGCGCGTCCCTGCGAGCCGCCGAGCGAGATTGGCTTGCCGGTGACGACGCCGAGCTCAGTATGACCACGCACCATCGAGATCGTGTCCATGATCCACGCCATTGTTTGCTCATCGGTGTAAACGTCAGGCGCGGGTATGTCGCGATCCGGGCCGATGATCGGCGCGATCTCGAAAGCGTAACGTCGCGTCAGTCGCTCCAGCTCGTTACGTGAAAGACTCTTCGGATCGCAGACCACGCCGCCTTTGCCGCCGCCATAAGGAATACCGACGGTGGCGCATTTCCACGTCATCCACGAAGCCAGCGCCTTCACTTCATCGAGCGTGACGTTTGGATGATAACGAATGCCGCCCTTCGCTGGTCCACGCGCGATGTTGTGTTGCACGCGATAACCTTCAAACACCTGCACGTCGCCGCCGTCCATCTTCACCGGAATCGAGACGATCAGTTGCCGCTTGGCATTTTCCAAAACATGCCGCAGCGAGGCGTCAAGATCGAGGTAGTCGGCTGCGCGATTGAACTGTTGTTTAGCGATGTCGAACGGATTGAGGTTTTCCTGAAAAGCCGGTTGCGTCGCCATGCAATCTCCTTCTGTCGAGAGTGGGACTTGGAGAGCGGCAGTAATCCTATGCGGTGCGTCGATATGTTTCAAGCAACGGGAACCGTCGTGGCGGTGCGGTGTCTAATTCAACCGAGTAGCTCCTGCGACCCGAACGGCACCGGCAACCAGCGGAGGAACTCGATGTTTAATAACCTGATTGAATCCAGTTCGCACGCGCGTGAATTCAAGCGCCGCGGGTCCTTTCTACTCTTCACCACTGGAGTTTATGCCGTCCTGCTATTGCTGGCAGGCGTTGCGAGTATTTACGCTTACGATGCACATCTCGAGGAACAGTCTCTCGAAGTCGTTACCCTGCTGCCGCCGCAGGAGATCGTTCCGGAACAGTCGCAACCAGCGGTTCGCGAGCGAGCAACACCACAAAATAGTCGCGATACGCCCGGCGTGACAGAGCGTGCGACGGCAATGCTCAGCGTGAATCATCCGGAGAGCGTGCCGAACGTTATCTCCACCGCGCCCAATACAAACAAGCCTTTGCCGGAAAATCGACTGTACAGAATCACGGGTCGGGACCGCGATGCCGGACCAATCTCTGGTCCACCGTCGCCAATCGGTGGCAGCAGACAAGTAGCTACGCCCGCTCAACTCGTTAACATCGAACAGCCACCGCCTGTTCCTGATCCGCCCAAACCACCCAAGGTGATTAGTAAAGGACCGATCACGGGCCAGGCAATTTTTTTACCTAAGCCTGCCTATCCGCCGATGGCCAAGCAGATACACCTTCAGGGCCAGGTAAATGTTCAGGTTCTGGTTGACGAGCAAGGCCGCGTAGTCTCAGCGAAGGTTGTGAGTGGACACCCTTTATTCCTGGCCGAGGCACAGAGAGCCGCGCTTCAGGCACGGTTTTCGCCAACGAAGCTCGGCGATCAACCCGTTAAAGTCTCCGGGATTATCACCTACAACTTCGTACTTGGAAATTAAGACATCCTGGCCACGGCTTACACGGATTATCACTGATAGGCCCGTGTTTATCTGTGTAACCGGTGGCTAAAGCGATCTGATCCAGCGATCAATCTCATCCATTGAGGTCTCGAAGATTTTGTCAGGTGACAGACCAAACTTCTTCGGGGCCTTGAACGAGTGATCGCCGCCCTCGATCTCGTGAATCTTTGCGGCGGGACGAAGGTTCTTGACGAACGGCTTGATCTCCTCGGGCGTGCCGAGTGCGTCGCGAGTGCCCTGCACAAACAACATCGGCTTCTTGATGTGTTCGAGGTGCTCGACGCGCAGCTTCGTAGGTTGGCCGGGCGGGTGCAGCGGATAACCGAGAAACACAAGACCCACGACGTCGTTCGCCAACGCTTCGCGATCTTCGCCGGCCATCATTTGCGACGCGATGCGACCACCCATCGACTTCCCGCCCACCACCACAGTATTGTTCTTCAGCTTCTTGTGCTTGAGCGCGGTTTCTACCACAGCACGAAAACAACCTTCCAACTTGTGCTTCTGATCCGGAACTGATCGTCCCTGCTCCATGTAGACAAAGTTGAACGTCAACACATCGAAACCACGTTCAGCCAGACCCCTGGCGTACATGACCATGAAGCCACTCGTCTGACTTGCGCCCGCGCCATGGCCCAACACGACCGTCACACCCGCGTGGTTCTTTTTGGCGGCCGGATAAAGCAGCGCCGTCACCGTCTCTTTCTCGTTTGCGTTAACCGTCAGGTTTTCCGGTTGGTCCTGCATTCCGAATTAAGTTTCTTTCGCGAGCATGGCGAGCGCATCCTTCAACTCGTTCTGGAACCGGTTCGCCACACCCTTCTGGACGTTTGGAGAGCTCTTTGAAAAGTAGACCAGGTTGCCGTCGGGTTTCTTCCGTCCACGCTCAGCGTAGATGGCGCGAATCAGTTGCTCGTCAAATCCGGGATCAGTTCTCGCACAGGTGACGTTTGCTAATGCTTTATGCACCATCGACGTTGCGCCACCATGTTGCACGGCGGTGGACCACACGACGTCTTGCAGCGCACGAGATCGAGTGTTCACGTCGAGACCGTCGTCGTTCAGGATTTTTGCGACGAGCAGATCGTAGTGTGTCTTCTTAATATATTCGTGCTGGCATTTTTGAAATGCGTCTGTTTCGTTGGCGGCGATTCGCTTCCAGCACGCGGTAAACTCGGCGGAGCCGGCGGTGAGATTTTGAAAATCCGCAAGCCATGGGAACCCAGGCTGCGCAACGAACTTTTGCGGCACGCCCATCTTCGTCGCCATCTGATACGAGCCGTACGAAACGCCACCTGGATCGCCTGCGCCCGTCGAGACGACGCCGGGCCCGCGGCCACCGGTTTCATATTTCGCGGACAATGTTCCCAGCGCTTCGGCTATGGCTTCGCCGAGGGCGCCCGCCGCCGCGCCGGCAGCAGCAACCGCGACGGTGGTGGCAGCGTTGGTGATCGCGGGAACGACGTTTGTCGGAAGCGGCTGAGTAGTTTCAGTCGACGTGTCCGGGAGATTTACAACTTGTCCAACCTGGATCTTGTCGGGATTAGTGATCTGCGGGTTCGCCTTCAGCAACTGCGCGAGGCTGATACCGTTACGCTTCGCGATCTTCGTCAGCGTATCGCCCGGCTGTATTTTATAAGTCATTTGAGGGGCTCCTTTGTACTTGCGGATACTGCGGGATGGGAATAGTAGTAAACCGATTGAGACTGAGTCAATGTAGGATGTTTTAGCCGCGGATAAACGCGGATCACGCGGATCAGACAAAGACATTCCCGTCACTCGCGTTTATCAGAGGCTACAAATATATGCGCGGCACGCGGTCTGACACACCACACGTCACCTCATACGAGAGCGTCCCAACAATTCGCGCCAGATCTTCAGCCGTGATTTTCAAGTCCGCGTTCTGACGGTTCCAACCTAGTAACGTCACCTGATCGTCAATCTCAACACTGGCGACGTCAGTCACGTCAATCAATGTCAGATCCATCGAGACGCGTCCAACTACCGGCGCAAACTTCCCACGCACGATCACGTGCCCGCGATTTGACAGTCCACGCATATACCCATCGTGATAACCAACCGGCAGCGTCGCGATCAAACTCCTTCGCGAAGCCTCAAACGTACACCCGTACCCGATCGTCTCACCGCGCGGCACCCACTTCAGCAAACATATTCGCGAATGCAGCGACATCACGGGGAGAAATGCCGGACTCGACGGCGGCAGCACGTCACGCCACAGTCCATACAGCACACCTCCCGGCCGCACCATGTTTCCCCACGCTTTGCGATGGCCGTAAACTCCCGCTGAATTCGCGAGATGTAAATGCGTAGGACGATACCCTTGCTCTCGGAACACCGTCACCGCATCATCGAAGCGCTGGATCTGGTCGATCGTTAACGGCTGGCACGACTCATCGTCGGCAGCGGCGAGATGCGTCATGATGCCGTCGATTCTGACGTTCCGAAATCGACTCAGCGCCGCGATGAACTCGCTTAGTTCATCGAAACGAACTCCGAGTCTGCCCATACCCGTATCGACTTTCACGTGAACGTCAGCGACAACTCCGGCGTTCGCAGCGGCTTGATTCAATGTCTCGATCATCTCGAGACGATAAACGACCGGAGTTAATCGATGTCGAATGCAGGCACCCGCCTGGCCGGGCCAGTAGCCTGCAAGACAAAGAATCGGCTGCGCGATTCCGGCCTCACGTAATGCAATTCCCTCTTCAGGCAGCGCGACGCCAAACCAGTCGGCGCCTTCGCGCACCAGCCGTCGCGCACATTCGACCGCGCCGTGTCCGTAAGCATTCGCCTTGACGACGGCCATCACGCGCGCCGTTGGACTTACACGTTGTTTGACCTGGTTGAAGTTTGCAGCAAGATTGTTGAGATCGATCTCAGCCCAGGTCGGTCGCCGGGCGAGTAGGTCTTGTTCGGTTTGAGACATGCGTTTAGAAGTTTATCCATCATTACGCGGATTACATAGATTCTATAAAACAAATTCAATCTGCGTAATCTGTGGATAGAAAATATTGTTAATCCCTTAATCCTGTCATAGACTGTGCGCGACCTCACTGTTCTTCATCGATTTTGAAAGTCCATCACTCCGGTTATGAAATTCAAAACTCCCATCACCCTCGTTCTGATCGCTCTCTTCACTTTCTCGACCAGCACGGCTCAAACACGCGACAGTTGGCACAGCGTCCGCACCAACCATCTTTTCGTCATCGGCAACGCCGATCCGGAGAGCTTGCGGCGCGTCGCTGTCTGGCTCGAGTTTTTTCACGCTGCGTTCGCTCGCGTGATCTCACGCAACGTGATCGACTCGTCCACACCGACGACCGTCATCGTCTTCGGCGACGACGAATCATTCACCGTATTCAAACCAGTCTACCAGGGACGGCCCACGAACATCTCAGGCTTCTTCCTGCCGGGCAAAGACGTCAACTACATCGCCCTCTCGCTCGATCCGGGCGGCGATCCTTATGCGACTGCGTTTCACGAATACGTCCACCTGCACGTCAACGACAACATTCCGAATGCGCCGCTTTGGCTTAACGAAGGACTCGCCGAGGTCTACGAATCACTTCAATTCTCGGGCAATGACGTGCTCATCGGCACGCCCAAACTCGGCTACCTTTACTTGCTGCGTC
>DATNDM010000715.1:0-7679 GCA_035553235.1 Pyrinomonadaceae bacterium
CTCGCGAGTGTTTGTTGGAAGACGACCGAAAATCCGATGAGGCCGAAGCGACTCCAGTCGACACGCTCAATGCACCAGTCGATAAAAGCCGGCGCCGCGGTTTCGCGTAACTGTCGCAGATCGTCGAGGGAGCAACCAGCCTTTTGGCAGATGCCCGCGAGGTTGCTGCGATAGATTTCGAAATACTCGTCGTTGTTGGCGAAGTCGCCGAAGGCCGCTTTGGTCCAGAGCCACTCGCCGACCATGCTGGGATAGACGTCGGCCAGCGTTTCGTTGATACGCCAACCGACGAACGTTCCGAAATACATGAACAGCGAAAACGTTTGCACTGGAATGCCGGCGTTTTCGAGCGTCGGCTTGAGCAACGCAAGTTGAAACGACGGAAAGCGCGCAGAGAGCGTCGGCATGCTAATCAGGGCAACCGGTTTGAGATCCTCGTTCATTTCATTGAAAGCCGTCCACAGATTGCGCAGAAGAATCTGCGAAATCTGTGGACGGCGTTTGGTTACGCGTTAGTAATTCTTCTTCGGATAATCGGGCGCGATTTCGGGTTGTGGTGACAGCGGTGCGACTTCAGGTATTGGACGCGGTGCTTTTTCCGGCGAGATCTCCGGCGCGACTTCCGGAATCGGTCGTGTCGAAGGAGCGACCTCCGGAATCGGATATGAACTCGGTGCGATTTCCGGTCGAATCTCAGTTTTCACCTCAGGCGCAACTTCCGGGACAATCTCCGGCGCAACCTCGGGTATCGGTTTAATCTCCGGCGCGACTTCCGGTATTGGTCTAATCTCCGGTGCGACTTCGGGTATCGGTTTAATCTCCGGTGCGACTTCCGGTATCGGTTTAATTCCAGGTTTCCCTAATTTTGATTTGTCTATCATGGATGTTCTCCCAAAAGGTTATGGCTTGAGTGCGCATAGGTGAACGTTGAGGCTCGGCTCTTGAGCTTGATTCAAGTGAGAGCAACAACGGGCGAAGACCGTTGCCGCAGGAAAAAGTTTCAGTTAACGAGGGAACGCGCGCAGCGTAATGCTAATCAGTGGTCCTGTCAACAGAAATGAACTACAAAGAATCACAAAAGTCTTCTTTATGCTTTTGTGGTTCTTTGTGACCTACAGCTTTGCCTCAAAAGTCAGAATTCATTGTTGGATCGGGTCAGTACACGGAGCGGTAGCGACCTGGTCCGTGATCAGCATGCGATATTTCTAATGATTCCTGATTCCTATGGTTTGACCAGGTAGCTACCGCTCCCTGTACTGACCCGATCCAAGCGCGATCCCGACTTTTGAGGAAAAGCCGTGGCCTACCTAAACCAGGTGATGACCGTGAAGCGCTCGCCATTCGTCACCGGCAAAACTTCATGAAACGTGTCGGCGGTGAACGCTACCAGTAAACCCGTTTCACCTTCCAGACCGAACGTCTGCTCCTGATCGTAAAAATTGAGGATGCCGCCGCTGTAACATCCATCCTGCGGCTCAAGTGAAAAACCGTTCAGGAAAACGACGATCGAGATGCGCCGCACGCGCAAGTGATCGAAGTCGAGTTGACGCGTGTTGCCATCCTGGTGACGCACAAAAAAGTCGCCCTTTGCATAACGCAAAAACTGCGGCCGCTCGCAATCGTGCAGCGCTTCACCGAAGTGTTGCTCGAGTGCAGCCTTCTGTTGCAGTAAACGCGCGTGGACATCGCTAAACGTATCGGCGGCAGGATGAACACTCGTAGTCTTGCGCACGGTTTCGTGGACCACGCCTTCGGTTCCCTGGATGTAAACCGGCGCTTGCGTGGTGGGAGCGTCAGTGAGTTCCGCCCTCAGGTTGGCGCACGTCTCCGCGTCCAGAAAGTTTCGGAGCAAGAACAGATTGAAATGGGCTGCCGGTGGGGTCTGCGACATATCAGTCTCAGTTTTGAAACGATTCTATTCTTCAGGAACGAATCAAGTGTGATGTCGGATCGTTCACGGGTAATGCTCGATGTGAGGCGGGAGGAGTTGTAGCAGTCGCTGGTAAGCCTTTTTGGCTTCACGCAATTTCTTCGCGTAGCGGTTCGCGAGGGCACGGATGTTTCCGTCGCAGAACGGGCAAGTCTTAGTTCCCTCAAAGACGTGCCGGTGACAGCCGCGGCAAAGCACCAGTTTTTTCTGCTTCTGTGTTCGTTTTGTTTTCGGGCGTGCGGAAGTTATCTGGACGAGATTATTCGCCAACGCAAGCTTGTCGACGGCTTGTTCGGGGCCGTCGGCGTTCTCGAGTATCAACTCGAACCGGCCGTGATCGAACGGCGTTCCCGGCGCCGCTTCCACCTGCACGATCCTTTCGCGCAATCCCTGCTTCGACAACTCCAGCGCGCGATGGTGGCAGTACGGATTGTTACCAGCGCGTCCGAACAGCACGCTCGTGGTCCACGTGCAACCGCCTTTGCAAACGTCAGCGTAGTAACAACTCCCGCAATAGCCCCACAACTCTTCACTCGTACGCCCGCGGTTGATGTTCAGCTCGTCTGTCGTCCACCAAATGTCTTCGAAACTGAGATCGCGAATGTTTCCACCCGCATACTTCGACGTCGACAGCGAAGGACAACCCTTGATCGTCCCATCAGCCTCGATGCCGAGCGTGTTCTGTCCGGCGTTACAACTGGTCCAGTAGACTCGATCGTCGCCACTGCCGCGCCACACGGATTCGTAAGGCCCGTAATAACCGATGTTGTTTCCGGGTTGAATGAGAAAGCCCTGGTCGGCGCCTTCCTCGAACAGCTCGGCAATCAAAGGCATCAGCTCGAGCAACTCGTAAGGCTGTAACAATAGTTCCGGATGATCCGCGGCCCGGCCCATCGCCACGGTGAGTTGAAGCTGCCAACTCTTCGCGCCCGCGGCGATGAAGAGGTTCATCAACTCGCGCAACTGCGGAATCACGAGCGAAGTGATCTGCGTGTTGACGGTGGCGGGGACGCCGTACTTCCTTATCGAATGTAGCGCCCTGAAAGCAGCGTCAAACGAGCCTTTCACGCCGCGCAGGCGATCATGAACGTCTCGCAGTCCGTCGATCGAAATGCCGAGCGCTTGCAGACCGGCCTCGACGCCGGCTTTGATGCGCTCCTCGGTGAGGTTAAGCCCGCCAGACTGCATCGTGCAGTCCATTCCCTGGGCGCGAATTTCGCGAATGATCTCGAGCCAGTCGCGACGCAGGTAGGCTTCCCCGCCGATGAGCGTGATCTCGCGCGTGCCCATGCGAGCGAGTTGACGCACGAGGTCCAAACATTCGCCGGTGGTTAACTCGTCCGGCCGTCGCTTCCCTGCACGCGAGCCACAATGGTGGCACTTCAGATCACAAGCGAGAGTGATCTCCCAGACCGCATGCACCGGTGTAAACGAGGAGCGGTCGCGCAAAGAAAGATAACGCGTTGGGCGAGCCATCGAAATTGTCCCAGCAACAGCGCAGTGTTACTTCCCGGATTTCTTCATTGCGCTATCGAGCTGATCGAGTGCTGCTTGCACGTCGGCCATCCACTTGCGTGCGGAGGCTGCGACGTTTTTCATCTCGCGCTGATCGCCACGTGCGATCGCTGCTCGAATCGGATCGCCGTAGGGTGGAACCGCTCCACTTGCAGGAGCCGCGGCCGAACGTTGCGTGACGGAGTTCCTGGCACCGGATTTCTTAGTAGGGGGTTTACGCGCAGGCATGATGGCCCTCCCGTGAGATTAAGTTTTCTTCAAGACTACTGATCGATGTGACTGAGAATGTGGTTCTTAGTTTATTGAGGCCAGCTTGTCAAGACTTTCTTTCGACAGACTTCTCAAATTCTTCTTTTCAATTCTTCTCTGTGCAACCTCTGTGTTCTCTGTGTCTCTGTGGTGATGTAGGTCAAATGAATGCTTAACCACAGAGACACAGAGAACACAGAGGTTGCACAGAGAAGAGTTAGGCAGAGAAAAGTTACGCAGAGAAGAGTTACGCAGAGATGACTTCGCTGAGGACGGGAGTTTCTGATTTCGGAATCAAGGCTGCGATCTCTTCCACGATGTGACGCGTTGAGTTTGGAATCGCAAGGCTAACTGTAGCGGCGCGCATGCGTGAGTAATGAACTTCGTCTTCCATCATGCGACGCACGACAGGCACGATATCGATCATGCGCCTAAGCATTACACCCGCGCCACGCTCGGCGATGAGGCTTGCCGTGCCTGCTTCCTGCGGCATCGGCTCCGTGATCATGTCGGCGATGATCGGTACGCGACAAGCAAGTGCTTCAAACGTGGTTAATCCGCCGAGCTTCGAGATCATGACGTTCGCTGCACTCATCAACTTCTCGATCTCGTCTGAGTAACCGATTACCTTGATCGGGAACGGCGCGTCGAGTGCGATCGACTCGGCAGCTACACGCAAATCTTCATTCTTGCCGGCGAGAAAGATTGCCTGGACGTCCAGCTCGCCACGCACGAGTTCGCGGAAAATCTGTGGAATGTTACCGCCGCCGATCCAGCCTGCGTTCACAAACACCGTGAACTTCTCGGGATCGAGCCCGAGCGCGCTGCGTGCAGCCTGGGCGGCTTCTTCGCCCGGATAGGCAAACTTCGGATGCACCGGCAGTCCGGAAATCTTGATTCGTTCAGGCGAGACGCCGTAGTCGATCAACTGCCGTCGTGCGTCTTCACTCGCCACGAGATACAGCGTGACGTCGTCGCACGCCCAACCCTTCCAAAATCCGTAACACGGATCCGTCACGACGGAAACGAGTGGCACACGTCCGGCGAGATTCAACTCCTTCAACACACGCGCGAAGATGTGTTGTGTCAGCGGGTGCACACTGACGACGACGTGCGGGCACCAGCGCTCAAACAGCTCGACCACGTAACCAACACAGCGCTTATGAAAAAACTCGCTCGTCTCCGGCCGGAACCAGTTGATGAACCAGTAGTAATACTTCATCCAGTGCTGCCGGTTGCGCAGTATCCAGTTGTACAACTTCACTAACTTCGCACTCAGATGGTGCGACTCCTCAACCGCACGCACGACCCGGATCGCATACGACTCGCCCTCGAAAAACTTCTGCACACCCGCGACGATTGCCGCTGCGGCGGAACGATGTCCGCCACCAGTGTCAGACGAGATGATCAGGATTTTCGGGATGCGTTGCTGCTGCGGCATTTTCTCTTGTGTTTTTGTGCCTCTTGGTGGCTAAAACTATTCTTGTGCTTTTTTGCGTCTGAATTTGTGCCCTTTTGTGGCTAATTTAAATCCGCCACCGGCATACCAGCGTGTTCCGCCTTTTCGACAGCCTTCCGCGCCTTCTTCATCTCGCGCTCGAGCTTCTTGATCTGAATCAAATGGCCCGGATTGAACGGCAGCGACGGGTAATAACTATTCGACTCGTGCGTGCAGAAACAGCCGTCTTGCGCCTTTTTCCGACGCGCCTGCATCGCCGGCGACAACCATAACTTCTGAAAATTCCAGTCAAACTCGCGCAGGTTGCCGACCGGCTCGAGGTTCTCGCATGACGACACCGTGCCTTCGTCGTAGATCACACCGCCCGCCGTGCCCGCGTAACACGTCATCTGCGCTTGCTGCGTCTCCTTCGTCTTCGCGATGAGCCCGTGCATGTAAATATCGATCGCGGCTTTGAAGAAACCCGCATCGCCGCCATAGTTGTTCTTGATCGCCGCGTGACGTGAATCGTCGTCGATCATCTGCGCGAGTTTTGCGTAGCGCGAATGATCGATGTCGAGCTCTTTTGGATCTGCTGACGGTGGACGGATGTAGTTGAAGTTCACCTTGTCGGGTTTGAGATCGTATTTGAGGAAATCGTACCACTCGAAGATCGTGTCCTGGTTCGAGTTCATAAAACACGTACACGTTTGCACGTCCAGACGCGGGTACTCCTTTTTGATCGCCTGCAGCTGGCGCGCGGTATCGATCGCGATGTCCCACGAACCAGGCTTTTGCCGAATCTTCTCGTGCTCGTGCTTCGGACCGTCAATGCCGAGCGCGACCGTGACGTTCAGGTTCGGGCACTCCTGCAAGACACGCGTAACGTCCGGCATGATTCGTTTTTGAATCTGCCCGTTAGACATGATGTAGATCGATTCGAGCTTGTTGTTGGTGTAAAAGGCGCGTGCGATTTCCGGAAGATCTTTGCGCGTGAACGGCTCGCCGCCTGCGAGGATCAGCACGCCGAGATTCCCGCCGAGCGTTTGCGAGATCCGTTCGATCTCGTGGGTCTTCATCTGGAGCTTTTTGCGCGGCCGATCGTCGAGTTCGTCAGTGAAAAAGCAATGCGTGCAACGCATATCGCAAACCGACGTCACCAGAATGTTCAGTAACACTGGTGCAAACGGCTGCCCAATCGCCAGCTTCGCATAACGCTTCAGTAATTCTTTTGTCGTAAAATCCATCTAAACCTCAATCGTAACTGATAAGGCATTTAAGATCCGTTGTCAATCAGTTAAGTCGTTGACAGGATTAGAGGATTGGTAGGGTTTGCGGGATGTCTAAGCACGAAACAGATTTGCTCGTGATCGGCGCGGGGCCATTTGGGTTAGCGGTTGCTGCACAGGCTTCACACGTGAGTATTGAGCACCTTGTCGTCGGCAGGCCGATGGAGTTTTGGCGGAAGAGCATGCCGGCCGGAATGTACCTGAGATCGGCCTGTGATTGGCATCTTGACCCGGCCGGCATCCACACTATCGAGAAGTTTCTCGAGGAGCGCGGGCAAACTGCCAAAGACGTCGAGCCGCTTTCACTCGAGTTCTACCTGTCATACGCGGAGTGGTTTCAGAAACAGAAGAGAATCACGACGCTGCCGTTGCAGATTGAGCGTCTCGAGGTTGCGGATGACGGCTTCACTGCGATCACGGCTGCCGGAGACACGATCCATGCGCGCAATGTCGTCATCGCACCGGGCTTCACACACTTCACGAATATTCCCGCAGAATTAAAGTCTCGTCTCCCAGCTGGACGATTCATACACACATGTGACTTTGTTGACTTTTCCGCTGCTCGTGACCGGCGCTACCTCATAATCGGCGGGCGACAGAGCGCATTTGAGTGGGCCGCGTTGCTGGTCGAAGCCGGTGCACGTGCGGTCTACATAACGCACCGCCACGATAGTCCTGCATTCGCCGAAGCTGACTGGTCATGGGTCAGTCCGCTGGTGGACGCGATCGGCGACGACCCGAATTGGTTTCGTAGACTGTCTCAAGCTGAGAAGGACGACGTTAATCACCGGCTGTGGGCTGAAGGTCGATTGAAAGTCGA
This sequence comes from Pyrinomonadaceae bacterium, assembly GCA_035553235.1. GTDB lineage: Bacteria > Acidobacteriota > Blastocatellia > Pyrinomonadales > Pyrinomonadaceae > PSRF01. Next base: position 7,242 of record DATNDM010000715.1, read on the forward strand.
GCCTTGGCTGGAAGCGCGTCTCAACAATGATCGCGTGCGCGTGTTGCCGCGAACGGAAGTAGTCGAGTGCGTCGAGAACGATGGTGAGTTGAGAACGACTCTCAGCAACGGCGAGACGATCACGTGCGATCAGATCATTTTGGCGACGGGTTACAAGGTCGATATCACACGGCTGCCGATCCTCGCTGCGGGCAACATTCTCGATCCTCTCGATACCAGAAACGGCTTTCCCGTTCTCGACGATCACTTTCAGACGTCGATCAAGGGCCTCTTCATCACGAGCATGCCCGCGACGCAAGACTTCGGTCCATTTTTCGGTTTCACGATTGCGGTCCGTGTTTCCGCAAAGTTAATCTGCGATGCCGTTGTCAATTAGCCACGAAAAGGCACAAAAAGCACAAAAGCCCATCCGAAAATGAACGGGCAATATGCAAAGAG
>DATNDM010000716.1:0-5022 GCA_035553235.1 Pyrinomonadaceae bacterium
TACGCCCAGACCGGCCGGCCCGGCACCATCCACTAACCCATGAAAAGGATTACCCCATGAAACGTCATATCCAACTCAAAACCATCATCTCGTTGCTGTCACTGCTGCTCGCATTTAGCGGCGCTGTGTTCGGCCAGGAAGTTACTGGCGGGATTACGGGCAATGTTAAGGACGCGAACGGCGCCGGTGTTAAGGGTGCTACGGTAACAGTCACCGATACAGCAAAGAAACTCGTAGTCCGCACTACTTCAACTGATGACGACGGCGCGTTCACCGTTACTGACTTGCATGTCGGCGTCTATGACGTCGCCGTGGAAGCGCCGAACTTTAAGAAGCACCTTGAAAGTAATGTGAAGGTCGACGTCGGACAGCGACGTCCGGTTATGGTGACCCTCGAGGTGGGTAACGTTGAGGAGGTTGTCACGGTCGAAGCGAATCCCGTGGCCGTGGAGTTGAGTACGCCGACTGTGTCTACGCTCATCAACGGCGATCAGGCACGCGAGCTCTCGCTCAACAATCGCAACTGGGTGCAACTGATAACGCTCTCGCCCGGTGTGACGAATGACCTTGCAGATCAGGTTTACGTCGGCACGACGAACCCTGCCGGTCAGGCTAACACGATCAATATCTCAGTCAACGGAGCACGCAGCGCGCAAAACACCTACACGGTCGACGGCGCTGACGTGACTGACCGCGGTTCGAACATCACGATCCAGGCTTATCCGAGTGTCGATTCGATCTCGGAGTTCAAAGTGCTGCGAAGTCTCTTCGCCGCGGAGTCGGGTCGTAGCGGTGGGGGACAAATCAACGTCGTGACGCGCGGCGGTGGCGAAGAATTTCACGGTACGTTTTATGAGTTCGTCCGCAACGATAAGCTAAATGCGAACGACTTCATTTCAAATCGTGCCATCAGTCCTGTGTTTGGACGTGAGTCAAACGGCAAGGCGAAACGCGCCCCGTTTAGATACAACGACTACGGCTTGACGATCGGAGGACCGGTTTACTTCCCACGCTTCGGCGAAGGCAATGGCGACATGTTTGGAAAGGTGCCGCGCACGTACTTCTTCTTTTCAGAAGAGCAGCGCAAAGACCGCCGCTATCCACTTTTGACGGCGCCCGCGGGTGTTCCCGACCTGCAAATGCGACAGGGGATTTTCCCGATCGATATCTGCCTGAGCGCGTTTACGGCGGTTACCAATGGCACACCAGCCTGCACCAGCGTACTTCCGAAGGGAACTCCGCTCTCTTCCGTGGTACCGATCAATCCAGTCGCTCAGCAGTATCTAAATTTCATTTACAACAAACTGCCGGCCCCTACGGATCCAGTATCGCGCGCGCTCTCGGCTCCGGCGTTGGGCGTTTTCGATTTCAGACAGGAAATCATCAGGGTGGATCACGCAGTGTCGGATAAACTGTCGATGTATTACCGGTTTGAGTACGACAAGATCCCGACCATTGACCCGAGTTCGCTTTTCTCCTCCGGTTCAAACTTACCGGGGGTGTCGACTACCGAAACTCAATCGCCCGGAAAAGCTCACTCGTTTCAAGCGACTTACGTGGTTAGTCCGAGTGTAGTAATAGTCGGTCGGTATAATTATGGTTACGGACAGATCCTGAGTACGGATATCGGCACGATTGCACTCGCCAATTCGCCGATCACGCCACCACTCGCATTTGATAAGACGCGCGACTTTGTGCCGACCGTTTCGGGCAATGGCTTCAGCACACTGACCACTTTCGGCGACTACGACAACTTCTCCTACAAACATAATTTTTCCGGAGACTTGAGTTGGGTTCGCGGCCGGCATTCGATGAAGTTCGGAGGCGTTTATTCCCGTTATCGCAAGAATGAAAACGCTCTTGCGGGTAACAATGCCGGTGCCTTTAGCGGTTTTCTCAACACCACTCCAAACAGCGCAGTTCAAACCAGCATACTGGCTCCCGGTGCGGCTGCGCAGGAATCCAACTCCGGGAGACGTACAAACTTTCAGAACTTCGCGAATTTCCTGGTGGGCAATAACGTGACGTTTAGTCAGGCGGCGTTTGACTACGTTGCGGACCTCCGACAGTTCACGATTGAGACCTATGCGCAGGACGAGTTCAAGCTGCGACCAAACCTGACCATGTATTACGGTGTTCGCTATTCGTATTTCGGCGCTCCGTACGACAAGAACGGCAGGCTCTCAAACTTCGATCCGTCACTTTTCAACCCCGCGAGGGCGCCGCAGGTGACGGGTGCGGCCAATCGAGTTCCCGGCACTGGCGATTACTGCAACGGCTTGATCGTTAATAGTCAGAACGTGCAATCGCTCGGTCTGTGTGTGCCCACTGCTTCGCCGTACGGCAAGTATGTGGTCAAAGCTCCGAAGGGTGACTTCGGACCACGCTTCGGTCTCGCGTGGGATCCATTTGGCAAGGGGCAGACCTCAATCCGAATGGGCTATGGCATCTATTACGACCAGGTGCTGAATGGAACTTACGAGCAAAACATCGGCACGAATCCTCCATACCAGCAGACGTTCAGTGTCAGTGCAGTTGCTAATGGAAGCGCCGCAACAACACCGCGACTTGACCAGCCAGTTCCGAGCGGCGTGCCGGTGGCAGTGGGCGTCTCTAATATCCCGTTCAGCATTCGTGCGATCCAACCGGACTGGAAGGATCCGTACATGCAACACTGGTCGCTCGAGTGGCAGCAGCAGTACGGCACCGACACGATCTTCAGCATCGGTTACTTCGGTTCGAAGGGCACGCACCTGATCGGCGCCTTCGAGCTTAACGAAATACCGCCGGGATTTGCTTTGAATGCGCGTTGCGCGACTGGTGGCAACACGCTTCAGACGCCGAACGTCGCCACCGTTGCGTGCCAGGCGCCGGGAACTTACTTCGGCGGTACGGGCGGGCAGTCGTCGAACATCCTCGATCAGATCAGGCCATACCGCGGCTACCGTTCTATCAACATGATCACGCCGCAGTTCAACTCGAACTATCACAGCTTGCAGACGTTGGCGCAGCGTCGTTTCAAGGATTCGTCGCAGCTCAACATCGCGTATACCTGGTCCAAGAACATCACGGATAACCAGACTGATCGCAGCACGGCTCCCGAGAATTCGTACAACATCAGGTTGGACCGTGGTCTTGCAACCCTGGATCGCCGGCACGTTTTCACGGCCAACTACATTTACGAGTTGCCGTTCTTCAAGAACCAAAGCGATCTGAAGGGACAGGTCATTGGCGGCTGGGAGTTTTCCGGCATCGTGACGTTGCAGAGTGGCTTGCCGTTCACGGCGACCACGAACTTCGACGCGGCGGGCCTGGGAAATGTTCCGGCGCTCGTTGCCGGTAACCGTCCTAACGTTCTTTGCGATCCGAACGCGAATGCTCCACACACTTTCGAGTCGTGGATAGCAAACACTCCTACCACGTCATGTTTGCAGATCAATCCGACCACGGGGACCGGATTTCCAAACGTGGTAGGCAATGCAGGTCGCGGCATTATTCAAGGCCCGCCGACGAAGCGCGTGGACTTCTCAGCGTTCAAGAACTTCCGTTTTGGCGAAACCTGGAAGCTGCAACTGCGCGGTGAGGTCTTCAACATTTTCAATAAGACGAACTTCAGAACCATCACGAGCTTCGCTATCCAGAATATCGGAGGCACGTATGGTGTGGTAAGCGCCGTGCGCGATCCGCGGACGATTCAGCTCGGTGCGAAGTTGACGTTCTAGTAACAAGTCAGCAGAAAGAAGCCGCGGATGAACGCGGATGAACGCAGACTGCGTTTATCTGCGTTCTTCCGCGGCTAAATAATTTCTCTGCATGCAGACGCTCCTACTCAAAAATGCAAATGTGGTTTTGCCGGATCGTGAAGTTACGGCTTCGGTTCTGATTGCGGATGGGAAGATCGCAGCGATCGGAGACGGCGGCGCCGATGAGCAAATCGATCTTGCAGGTACGACGCTGCTGCCGGGCTTTATCGATGTGCACATTCACGGTGCGGCCGGCGTCGACGTCATGGACGCGACGAGTGACGGGTTGCGCAGTGTTTCTGACTATCTCGCGTCGCAAGGTGTCACGAGTTGGTTGCCGACGTTCGTGCCCGCGTCGGATGCAAACTATGCGAGCGCAGTGGCGGTGATTTCTGAGGCAGACGTGTCGGGCGCGCGTATTGCGGGCGTGCATTACGAAGGGCCGTTTGTTAACACGAAGCAGTGTGGCGCGTTGCACACCGAATACTTCAAAAGCTACTCGCGCCCTGAAGATCTCGAGTTTTTAGTCGTGCCTGAGACAGGTGCGCGGATGATCACGCTCGCGCCGGAGGTTAGTGGCGGGGTCGAGCTCGTGCGTGAGTTGAAAGCGCGTGGTTGGGTCATTTCGATCGGACACACGCGCGCGGATTTGCAGGTGCTTGAGGATGCTCGCGCGGCGGGCGCGCGTCACATGACGCACTTCATGAACGCGATGGCGCCGTTGCATCATCGCAGTCCGGGGCCGATTGCGTGGGGCTTGTCGCGCGACGACGTCACGGTCGATCTGATTGCTGACGGCATTCATCTCGATCCGTTCATGCTGCGGTTGTTGCTGAAGATCAAAGGTGTGAGCGGGATCAGTTTGATCAGCGATGCGATTGCCGCGGCAGGGAAGGGCGACGGCGCTTACGACATCTGGGGCGAAACCATTACGGTGAAGAACGGCCGCACTGCAAACGCTTCCGGCAGCATCGCGGGCTCCGTGATCAGTATGCTGGACGCCGTGCGCTTGCTTCACTCACTCGGCGTCTCTTACGTGGACCTCGCTCGCCTCGCCTCGTCGAATCCGGCTCGCTTGCTGGGCCTCGATCACGAGTGCGGCACAATCGAAGTCGGCAAACGCGCAGACCTCGTCGCTCTCGATGGCGACGGCAACGTCAAACTAACTCTGATCGGCGCCCGTCAATCATAAGCAGAGTGGCCACAAAAAGGCACAAAAACACAAAAGAAAACACTCGAGAAGAGAGCACTCGACAAGAGAGCACTTGAGAAGAGAGCT
>DATNDM010000717.1:0-5729 GCA_035553235.1 Pyrinomonadaceae bacterium
GGTTCTCTTTTTCCTGGCGCAGCGTTTTGGTGAGCTCGATGGTGCGATAGATCTTATCTTCCAAGTGAGAAAACTTTTCCAAGCCTGACAGACCTACCATCTTTGTCCCCCGCTGTTGTGTGATTGAAAAGCGCAAAGCGATTATCCGCCTTCACGCGTGAGAGCGCAAGATTCTTTTCACAATAGTCGACGATTTATTTTTAGCGCTGCTCGGCCGCGAACTTTTCGAGCAGCGCGGCAGTGAGACGAGAGTGGTAGGCTTCAACTTCTTCGTCACGTAGAGTGCGTTCATCCGAGCGATACTCGAGACGCAGAGTCACCGAACGCTTTGACGATTCAATGTTTCCACCTTCGAACGTGCCAACGAGCTTCACACTGCGCCACTCAGCGACGTGCTGATCGGCAACCGCCGCGAAGATCTCGTTGAGCGTCACGTTGCGATCGACGAGCAACGAGATGTCGCGCGTGACGGAAGGGTAGCGAGGCAAGGGTGAATACTGGATGGCCTTAGTTGGACCACTCAGCAAGCCATCGAGATCCAACTCGAGCGCATAAACTGGCTGGCGAAACTTATACGACGTCGTTACATTATCAGCGAGACGGCCAATCGTGCCGATCGCTTTTCCATCGCCAGTGCTGATCACGGCAGTTTGGCCCGCACGCAGATGACGCGCCGAGCCGGGCGCGAATTTCAGCGGGCTCAGGTTCATCCAATCGACAGCAGCTTCGAGTGCACCTTTCAGATCGAAGAAGTCGAGTTCGCGTTCGGGCTGCGCGCGGTTCTCTTCCAACGCTCCGCCGGTTGCAATCAGCGCCAGCGCTAATCTTTCCTGAGGAAGTTGCTGGTCGCCTAGACCCGAGAAAATGCGGCCGATTTCGAACAAGCGGACATCTCGAATACCGTGATTCAGGTTGTGTCGTAACGAGGTCAGCAAGCCGGGCAACAGCGTCGAACGCATCCAGGCGGCGTCTTCTATGATCGGATTTGCGAGTTGCGGTTGATGCTCCTCGCGGCCGGCGAGCCACGGAATCAGGTCAAAGCGGTTCTCCTGCTGAATAAAACTGAAGTTGATAGCCTCATCGAAGCCGAATGCGTTCAGCGCTCGTCGCAAGGAACGTTGCTGCATTTCACCAGGCTGGTACTCACCGGAGCTATTCGACGGCGGCAGCTCTTCGCCAATCTTTTCGTAACCTGTTTGTCGCGCGATTTCTTCAACGAGATCTTCTTCCTGTTCGACGTCGACACGCCACGATGGCACTTTGAAATTGAGCCGGCCTTCCGCTTCGCCTCTACTCTCAAAGCCCAGTCCCGTCAGTATCCGAAGCATTTCGTCAGGCTCGACGGACAGCGAAGTCAGACCAGCCACACGCTCGGGACGAAGACCAACAACTAGCTCCGTGAACGGCTTCGGATAAACGTCGACCGCGTCTTCGGTCGCGACACCTCCCGCAAGCTCGCAAATCAATTCGATGCAACGTTCCTGTGCACGCAAAACACCTTCAGGATCGGCGCCGCGCTCAAATCGTCGCGATGCTTCCGTGTCCATGCCGAGCTGTCGTGCGGTAAGTCTGACTGAATGCGGATCGAAGTACGCACTCTCGATCAGAACGTCTTTTGTCTGATTCGAGATCTCAGACTCTTCACCACCCATGATTCCGGCGAGTGCGACTGCTTTTTCACCATCGGCGATGACGAGCATGTCGTTCGTCAGTGTTCGCTCCACGCCGTCGAGCGTCTTGAGCTTCTCACCGGAGTTGGCACGACGCACGACGATCCGTCGACCGCCGAGTTTTTCGAAATCAAAGGCGTGCAACGGCTGGCCCAACTCGTGCAGCACGTAGTTGGTGATGTCGGCGACGTTGTTGATGGGACGCTGACCGATGGTTTCGAGACGTTTAACGAGCCAATCGGGCGATGGACCAATCTTCACGCCTCGCACGAGACGCGCCGCATAGCGTGGACACAGATCCGGATCCTTAATCTCTACCGAAGTGAGATCCGCCGTGCGACCCTCAGCTTTGGGCGGCTCCGACGCAGGCAAACGCAATTGGCCCTTTTCGATGACTGACACTTCGCGCGCAACACCGACGTGCGACAAACAGTCCGGCCGGTTCGACGGCACTTCAACGTCGAGCACCGCGTCGCCGTTGTGCTCCTCGACCGCGTCGATCGCGAGTCCAACCATCGTCAGCCGCTCGCGCAACTCCGCCGGCGTGAGTTTGGTTTCCGTAAGCTCTTTAAGCCACTCGTAACTAATGAACATGATCCGTGCTTTTGATCCGCGTTACCCGAATTTTTCCAGGAACCTGACGTCGTTCTCGAAGAGCAGTCGAATATCGTCGAGCTCATACATGAGCGCGCACATGCGGTCGATTCCCAAACCAAACGCGAACCCGGAGAACTCCTGCGGATCGACGCCCACTGCACGCAGCACGTTCGGATGCACCATCCCGGAACCGCCGAGCTCGATCCAACCCGAGTTCTTGCAAATCCGGCAACCGCTGCCCTTGCACTTGAAGCAACTGAAATCAAACTCGGCGCTCGGCTCCGTGAACGGAAAGTAGGACGGACGAAAGCGCGTGACCGTGTCAGCCCCAAACATTCGTCGCAAAAATTCAGCGACCGTCCCTTTCAAGTGCGCCATGGTGATGCCGCGATCGACACACAGTCCTTCGACCTGAAAGAACATCGGATTGTGCGTCGGATCCGGCGTGTCGCGCCGAAACACGCGACCGGGCGCGATCATTCGCACGGGCACGCCGCGACGCTGCATCGCATGAATCTGAACGGTCGAAGTCTGCGAACGAAGCGCGAAACCCTGGGTCGTGTAGAACGTGTCCTGCCAGGCGCGCGCCGGGTGGTTCTCGGGAATGTTCAAAGCGTCGAAGTTGTAGAAATCTGTCTCGATCTCGCGGTCGTCCTCGATAGCGTAGCCAAGCGCAACGAAGACATCTTCGAGGCGCTCGCGCAGGAGAGTGATCGGATGACGGTGGCCGGAGCGTGGCCTGCGTCCCGGCATGGTGACGTCGATACTCTCGCGCGCCGTTCGTGCCGCTTCGATGTGGGTCTTGAGGTTTTGCTCGGCCTGGTCCAACAATTCGACCAGCTTCCCTTCCGTGGCTTGCACGAGTTGACCAAAACCGGCACGTTCTTCCGGCGCGACGCGGCCGATCAGCTTTTTCGTCGCCGCGAGCGCGCTCTTCTTCCCGAGATGACGCGTGCGCAGCTCCGCCAACGCGCGCTCAGCTCCGACCGCTGTTTCGAGATCGATTGTCGCGAACGTCGACGGATCACCAGTAAAGTGCGAAAAGCGTTCGAACTCTTGCTCGAACGCTTTGCGCGCGGACTCCACCTGAGCCTGAGGTGATTGATCAGTCATTGAACAGGATTACAGGATTTTCCAGGATTAATTCTTCCTGACCGCGACCCACTTGCCCTGCAACTGGCCCGAGTAGTCAAAGTCGCCCGAAAGTTTTCCGTCGATAACGGTCGCGCTCATCGCGATCGTGCCGCTGTTCCCTTCGAGCTGGAACGACAAATGGCCGTCTTTCCACGTACCGTTCTTGACTGTCGCTTCACCGAGTTGCGAACTACTGCTGCCGGACACTGCCTCGCCGTCAACCTTCAGCGTCAGCAAAAACGGAAATGGCTGTCCGTTCGCGTCGGCGACCGCGTCCCATTGACCGTTCAGATTGAATGCCGGCGCAGGAGCTGCGGGAGTAGCAGGAGCAGCAACGGCAGGAGCAGCGGGGACGACTTTCTTCAACTCGATCGGCACCTTCTCACTGGCTCCATGGATCATGTTGCCGACCAGCTTGTCGCCATCAAGTTTGCCGACAAACGAAGCGTCTTTGCCAAAGTTGAGCGTCAGCGTTCCGTTTTCAAACTTCGCATCGGACGACTCGATCGTCATCGTGCCGTGAGTCGCCCGTCCCGAGATTTTCCCGCCGTCGGTTTTCAACTCGAGCGAGACTTTTTCCTCGGCAGTCGCGCCCGGCCGCTTTACCATTCCTTCATACGTGCCGGCCAGGTTCGAAGACCCGTCCTGCGCGAAAACAACGACACTGCCGAGCAGGAACGCGAGCGTCAGTAATAGGGTTTTGTATCTCACTGGTGGTCTGTTTCCTTTCAGGCAAACTAGGCCGCTTTGTTTTGCTGTTCACGTTCGAGCGCCTGCTTCGCATGACCGGCAACTTCCGCGAACGACTCTGGTTGGTGGACGGCGAGATCCGCCAGCACTTTTCGATCGAGATCGATCTCCGCCAGTTTCAGACCATGCATCAACTGCGAATAGTTCAGACCATTCAAGCGCGCGGCCGCGCCGATACGAACAATCCAAAGACTACGAAAATCGCGCTTCTTCAACTTGCGTCCCGTGTAAGCGAAATTCAGACCTCGCTCAACTGACTCTTTCGCGGACCGATAAAGTTTCGACTTCGTGCCGCGATAACCTTTCGCCAGTTTCAGTATCTTCTTGCGTCGCTCGAGACGCTTGTTGCCACGTTTTGCTCTGGGCATACGATTCCTCCCTTTTAGCCCATCCCCAAATAACAAATCCGCGTAATCTGTGGACGGCTCTGTGTCTTAATCCCTACCGTAAGGCAACATCGACATCACACGGTCGTGGTCTGCCTTCGCGACGAGCACATCGATATCGAGATGGCGCTTTCGCTTATTGGTTTTCTTCGTCAATATGTGCCGCGCATGTGAATGGCCACGCTTGATTTTCCCCGTGGCCGTCAGCCGCACACGTTTGGCTGCCCCTTTGTGGGTTTTAAGTTTTGGCATGATTGATTCCCTTCTACTGATTAACTACTGACCGTGGGGCGCCTCTGGCTTCGCGGCCCCGCCAGTCTTATGTCTCTTTGGCCCAAAGATGATGAACATCTGGTTCCCTTCCATCCTCGGCCGCGCTTCAACTTCACCAACATCGGTGAGGTCCTGCTCGAGTTTTTCCAGTATGCGCGCCCCGAGTTCACGGTGCGTCATCTCGCGACCGCGAAACCAGATCGTCGCTTTAACTTTGTCGCCCTCCTGGAGCCACTCGCGCGCATGCTTCATGCGATATTCGTAGTCGTGATCGTCCGTTCCCGGTCGAAACTTCACTTCCTTGACCGTGATCGTTACCTGCTTCTTCTTCGCCTCGTTTGCCTTCTTCTTCGCTTCGTACTGGTACTTTCCGAAATCGATGATGCGACAAACCGGAGGATCGGCATTCGGAGCGACCTCGACGAGGTCCAACCCCTTTTCCCGGGCGGCGCGCACGGCATCGCGCACGTCCATCACGCCCAGTTGTTCTCCTTCGTCACCAATTACGCGCACCTCAGGCACGCGAATTCTCTCGTTAATCCGAACCGGCGGCACGCGCCGGTTATCAGGGCGCTGACCGCGACCTCGAAAGCCTGTAGCTATTGCTGCACCTCCTAAAGTTTTAGCCTCGAATAGGCTAGTTGTTCACTAACGCGCGCGTTTCAACCAACCGGCGCGCCATCTCTTTGAACTCCGCAATGGACATCACACCGATGTCGCCCTTGGCACGTTCTCTAACCGCCACCGTTTTCTGCTCCATCTCGCGATCACCGAGCACGAGCATGAACGGCACTTTCTGTAACTGCGCGTCACGTATCTTCGCACCAATTTTTTCGCTTCTCAGGTTTGCTTCAACACGAAAACCCGCGACGCGAAGCTCACGCGCTATCTCGTCCGCGTATTCATTCACTCGATCCGT
>DATNDM010000718.1:0-3659 GCA_035553235.1 Pyrinomonadaceae bacterium
CGAGTGTCGTTAGATACTCGGCGTAGATGTCACGCTGGATCACCTGCGTCGACACTGGCGCCGGTTTCAAGCCGAGCAGCGCACAGACACGTTCTTCAACCCCGGGATCGAGATGCGCAAACGCGCCGACTGCACCACTGATCTTCCCGACCGCAACTGCTTCACGAGCGCGCAGCAAGCGCTCACGATTGCGCCGCATTTCGTCGAACCAGAGCGCGAACGTCAAACCAAACGAAGTCGGCTCGGCGTGAATGCCGTGCGTGCGTCCGACTTGCGGGGTGTTTTTAAACTCGAGCGCGCGACGTTTCAGCGTGTCGATCAACGTGTCAACTTTCTTCAGCAGAATGTCCGCCGCGTCGCGCAGCAGCAGCGCATTCGCAGTGTCGACAACGTCTGACGACGTGAGGCCGTAGTGAACGAAACGACTCGCTTCACCGATCGACTCGGCGAGGTTTGTCGTGAACGCGATCACGTCGTGGTTGGTCGTCTTCTCGATCTCGTTGATGCGCGCGACAGAAAACTGTGCGCGGGCCTTGATCTGTTCCAACGCGTCGCGCGGAATCGTGCCATCCTCGGCATGGACCTCGCAAACGGCGATTTCCACGTCGAGCCATTTCTGAAATTTGTTTTGCTCGGACCAGAGCGCGCCCATTTCGGGCAGTGTGTAGCGTTCGATCATTTATTTAAGTGCGGTTGAGTTAACAAAGTAACGTGCCAATTCCCAGCGACCATTGTCCTCGATTAATGTAAAAGTCTCCATTGCGTCGCCGTTCGCGAAGCGCGTTTGGTAAGTCAGGATGTAGATGTGACCTTTCAGCACGCCGCCTGAATTCTGTTGTTCGGTAGCGGAGTGCAGCGTGCGCGATTCGACTTTACCGAGCTTTGTGCGCAGAGTTTTGAACACTTCGTTTGACTGTTCGAGCGTGACGTCCTTTTTCCAAAGATCAGACGACTCGTTGTAGATCTGTTCGTAACGTTCCTGATCGATATTTTCGCCGACGTTCGCGACGACTTCGCTCACTTCGCTCGGCACACGAGGGCGATCCACGTCCTGGCGGCAGGCAGCGACAGTCAAACTCGATAAGAATATTAGGAAGCTAGATATGTAACGCACGGAAAAGCGTTTCATACCTCGATCCAGGGGGTCGGCTCCTTCGGATACGAGAGACTGACCTCGGTAAATCCGACGAACAGCGGCGCTCTTTCCTGCAAGGCGACTTCCGCGTTGATCTTGGCCAGATACGGATTGTTCGCGCGCTGTGAAAGGTGGGCCAGCACAATGTATTTCGCACAGCCATCAAAACCACCGCGAATCCAGTCAGCGAGATCTTCGTTCGAAAGGTGTCCCAGGCGCGAGAGGATGCGCTGTTTCAGATCCCATGGATAATTGTCGCAGGCCTTGAGCATGTCGCGGCTGTGGTTTGACTCGATGACGATCGCGGCGCAACCGAGCAGACGTTCGGTAACGAGCGTCGTGATGTGACCGAAGTCCATCACGGTTGCGATCTTCACGCCGTCGTGCGTGGCAGTGAAGCCGAAGTTGTCGACGGCATCGTGCGGAATCGTGAAAGGATGAAAGTCGATCTCGCCGATGCGAAAATCTTTGCTCGACTCGATCATCTCCACGCGATCGCGGAGAGCTTTCGCGCGGCGACGCGGCTCATCATTGTTCACGTTGAAGCGTTCGCTCACGTAAGCATCGAGCGTCTTATCAGAGATGTAAACAGGACAATCGACCGAGCTAAGCAGGACGCGCAAGCCACCAGCGTGATCGCCGTGTTCGTGAGTGACGAGTACTGCATCGAGCCGTTGCGCATCTTCGCCGACCATCGCGAGCCGGCGCGTGATCTCTTTTGCACTGAGTCCGGCGTCGACAAGGACGCGCGTGTTGCCCGCAACGATCAGGACCGCGTTACCAGTTGAGCCACTGCCAAGAACGGTTAATTTCATTAGCCACAAAAAGGCACGAAAAGCACAAAATGTAGAAGGAACTCAAAAGTGAGCCCACTATATCAAACGTTATGTGCCTTTTGTGCTTTTTTGTAACTAGATCTCGAGGCGCGATCGATCGGCATGGAAGCCGTTGAGATTTCCAAGCACGCCGAGCGCAACAGTTTCGGTTTGGAAATAAGTGCGCGCGACTTCCTGAAGCTCTTCGACCGTGGTCTTACGGATCTTCTCGATCACTTCGTCAGGTGAGATGCGACGACCGTGGATGATCTCTTGTCGCGCGAGTGTGCCCGCGCGTGCGCTTGACGATTCGAGTCCGAGCAGAATCGACGAGATGGCCTGGTCCTTCGCGATGCGCAGTTCTTCTTCCGTGACGCAATTGCGCACGACCTCGCGCAACTCATTCAACGATAGTTCCAGCACTTCATCGAGATACTCCGGCGACGTTCCCGCATAGATGTTGAAAACGCCGATATCCGAAAACGCACTTCCCGCAGCGCCGACTGAATATGCGAGTCCGCGTTCTTCACGAATCTCCTGCCACAGACGACTCGACGTCCCGCCACCAATTACCGACGCCAACAAGCTCGCCGCATAACGGTCGGGGCTGGTTGCATGTGGCCACGGTGTCGCAACGACGAGGTGTGCCTGTTCGAGCTCGCTCTTCTGTTCGATCAGGATCGGCGCTGCCGGTCGCGGCTTGCCGGGCTCGAGTCCCTGCGGCCGCACGCCGGCGCCGCTCTCACAACCATCGAATGCCGCGCCGACCAGTTCGACGAGACGTGCGTGGTGGACGTTCCCCGCCGCGGCGACGACGAGGTTGTTGTAGTTGAACTCGCGCGCGTGATATCCGACGGTCGTTTTGTGATCGAACGTCGGAACGGTTTCCCTTGTGCCTTCGATGGGGCGGCCGAGTGGCTGATTGGGGAAGTAAGCCGCGTTGAAAAGCTCTCCAAGCAGTTCGTCAGGCGTGTCCTCGACCATTTTCATCTCTTCGAGGATGACTTTTTGCTCGCGTTCGAGGTCTTCCTGTTCAAAACGCGGATGCGAAACGAGGTCGGCGAGCAAATCTATGGCCTGAGGAAGCGCCGTGTCCGCAACCTTTGTCGTAAAACCCGTCATCTCATGGGTCGTATAGGCATCCAGGTTCCCGCCCAGCCGGTCAGTTTCGATAGCGATGTCCCTCGCGCTCCGGTGCTGGGTACCCTTGAAAACGGCGTGTTCGATAAAGTGACAGATCCCATTTAGTTCGGCCGATTCGTGGCGCGACCCGCGGCGGACCCAGATTCCGGCCGTCACGGACCTGAGACCCGGCATGTGTTCGGTCAGGACAGCGATCCCGTTGGGGAGTTTTGTAGCTTGAACGTCGTCAATCATTTTGTTTCGGAGACCCAAATAGGGGCGAATTTCTTTATCGTGGTTGAAGGGGTGTAGGATCCTAGCACGGCCCAAACAGGGGGGCAAATGCCGCCGGACGGGCTGTCTTAGTTAACTTCTTCTCTGTGCAATCTCTGTGTCCTCTGCGTCTCTGTGGTTGATTATCGGTAAGAAAATAATAACCACAAAGGCACAGAGAACACAGAGGTTGCACAGAGAAATACAAATTGAGACGGGCTGGATTACTTGACAGCAATTTAGGCGGTGACGGACAATAACAGCCTGTTTTTGTGGGGTTCCGGTACGTCTCCTACTGAACCAGTTCGCATGTA
>DATNDM010000719.1:0-8255 GCA_035553235.1 Pyrinomonadaceae bacterium
GAAAGCGATTGCGCAAGCCCGACCGATTCCGGACGTCGCGCCAGTAACGAAAGCTACTTTCCCCTTGAATTGTTTTTCGTTCATGATTGTTTGTCCTTACAAGCAACGTTCAGATGGGATGGTGACCTAATCTGAACTGCTTCTCTGTGCAACCTCTGTGTTCTCTGTGTCTCCGTGGTTGTGTTGGCCGGAAATCACCACGGAGACACAGAGAACACAGAGGTTGCACAGAGAAAACTCTCAAACCAGGGCACTACCGCACATGGTCATATATTGACAGGGCAATCCCAAAAAGCCGACTATTATTACCCTGACAGCGTTGTGAGGTCATCCCCCCAGGACTGTACGGCGACACCTTTCGCATCGAGGATAGTAGTTGGGAAACAACTCGGCGGATCAGTTCTTCCCTAGAAACCCGCGACCTTCGCGTGCTCCTGCTGACTTGCACGGTCGGCCGCACCGCGCGCGCATGCCTTCGAGCACAGGATATCTCGTCTCTGCGATTTTGATCGCGGTGGGATTATTTTTCGGACTCTGGTGGATACTGGTCAGCGGTGGCGATGAAGCGCCCTGGCTGCCTGCGGGACTCGCCGCCAGTGTGGTCCTGCTCGTTGCTTTATCAGCCCGCGAAGTGGTGATGCGACGCGCGTGGACACGTTATCTTCTGGAAAATGGCATCAGCCAAAAACCACCGAGTCGATCTCAACGTCCGAGCAGCCGCAGTCAGAAATTCTCGGGGTCGATGAACTCCGCTGTATTGCGCGCGATTCAAAAACAATCGTCGGCGGCAGATCGTCCCGGTTCAACTCCAGAGATGCATCTCGACGTGGCACAATTGTGCCATGACTATCTTTCGAGCACTGACGAAGCGATCAGGTCGGGTAGTTATGGAAGTGAGAAGGGAATAGCACTGCGTGCGGGTCAGGAACGCGTCCGCGCGCTGCATCGCCATCACCTGTTGACGTGGGCACGTGGGCAGTCGCAGTTGTTAACACATGAAGCGCAACAACGCGCGCGCACGTTCGACAAGATCGAGACTGCTACACGCGCGGTTGATTGTCTTGATTCAGCTTTGCGGATTTATCCGGAGGAGACGGATCTCAGCGAGTCGCGAGTTGCGATTGAAGAGTTTATTGCTTCGGTGAAGGTAGCCCACTGGGTCGAGCTCGCCGAGCGTTCGGCTTTCAAGGGCCATTACCGCCGCGCGATCGATCGTTATCGCGACGCGCTTTTTTATCTCAATCAGGATATCGTCAAGCAGGATGTTCGTATTGCCGGAACTGAAAAAATCGAGCGTGAAATCGAGAAGCTAAAGACGCGCTTGCGGCCGGGAAACGGCGCGCACCCGAAAAACCCGGACGACTCTGGACCAACTCACAAACAATGATAGTTCAGAAGTGCCCGAAATGTGGGAGTTCACAGATTAGAACAGGGTATAAGAGAACGCCTTTCGTGCTGCGTCTGGTTGGCATCCATCACCTTTTATGCGATCATTGCAACTTACTTTTCACCGGCTTTGTGATGCCTGGCACATTGCGGCGTCGGAGAAAACACCGGCGTCAAAAACACACGGAACATAAGCTTCAACGTTGAGGTGGTGAAATGAAGACTAAACAATCCTTACTTTTAGTGCTCGCGTTTGTATGCGTGTTCACGGGTTCTGTCTGCGCGCAGGAACCGCAATCAGAGCAGACTTCGGCGCCGCCGCCCTCGCCCGGTATGGACGTTCAAGGCATCAGAAAATACCTGCTTGGGCCAGGCGATGTGGTTGAGGTGCGAGTGTTTGGACAACCTGACCTGAGCACCAACGCCTCGGTGGATAGCGACGGCAACCTCAGCACGCTGCCGTTCCTCGAGAAGCCAATCCGCGCACAGTGTCGCACGGACAAGGACGTACAAAAAGACGTCGCACTCGCATACGCCAAGTTCATTAACAATCCTCAGGTTAGCGTTCGCGTTTCGGAACGCAATAGCCGGCAGCCGGCGACCGTGTTCGGCGCCGTGCGCCAGGCCACGCGCGTTGAAATGAAGAGGAAAGTTCGCTTGAACGAGCTGATGGCGGTTTCCGGTGGTTTTACCGAACGCGCCGCCGGCACGATTCAAATACTTCATACCGAACCGTTGATGTGTCCGGAGCCGGGCGAAGAGGCTGAAGCAGCGCCAATCGAGGGTACGAGGATTCCGCTACAGATCGTGAAAATCTCGGACCTGCGGGCTGGCAAACAGGAAGCGAATCCGGTCATTCGACCCGGGGATTACGTACTCGTAACCGAAGCGGAGCCTGTTTACATTACGGGTTCGGTGTTGTCACCGGGTGGTATTTATCTGCGCGAACAACTTACATTGAGCCGTGCGCTCGCGATGGTGGGCGGTGTGAGAAAAGAAGCGAAGATGAGCGACGTCATCATCTACAGACAGGTTCCAGGAAAGTTGAATCCGCAAACTATTCACGTCGACCTCGCTGCGATCAAGAAAAACCAGAAGCAGGACGAGCTGTTGCAACCCTACGACATCATTGAAGTGCCTGAGTCGGGAATGTTTTCGTCAGCTCGCATCGGACAGACGTTGATGGGTGCGTTGACCAGCGGCTTCTCGGGTGCAATCTCGACGACAGGAACTTACCTGCCGACTCGAATAATTTATTGATTGACAGCCTTTGAAGCAGACGAACGCATTACAGGAATAATATGAATCGTAAAACAATGGCCGGCGATCGCCGGCGTCGAAAACTAAACACTGTCCTCTGGTCCATAGGGGTCGGTATCCTGGTGATTGCACTCATCTACTGGGAGCGCATCGCGATACTTTATCTTCTCTGCACGGTCAGCATCGCAGTGCTTCTTCTGATCGTCGCATTCTCAGATTTGACCCATGAGAAAGCACCAGACCTGGCCCAGGCGCCTAATACACCTCCCCCCGGAAACAGGGAACGTTGACGTTTCAACACCGCAGTTGAGAGACAAATACAACCTCTCGATCTCTCGCGATTGAAGTTGCTTATGCGGGCTATAAATTTTCCTGCGCACTTCGATCATTGCAGGGTATATTGCGATTTCCCTAAAACAAATAAGCAGGTTGAAAGTTTAGACGGACTATTGCATAATCCGCTTGCGTTCACCTCCCCGGTGGACGAAGTGGTCGCGTGGGGTGAGGACACGTGGCCTTAGGGTGGGGGCTGTGGGAGGCCCCCGCCCGCTTTTTTTGTCAGGACAAATGCGGAAGACTTGTGATTGACTGACACAACCATGGGGCTGCTTCAGAGATCACGACGTAAGTTTCAACTCTGGCTGTTAGAAGGCCTCAAACGAAGCGGCTCAACCCGCGAGTCTTCAACTACACACAAACAACATCCGTGGTGGCAGGTGATGTGCCTCACCGGTGTGGATTATTTCTCAACTCTCGGATATCAACCCGGCATCGCATTCCTCGCTGCCGGCGCACTCTCGCCAGTGGCGACTCTCGTATTAATTTTATTGACCCTTTTTGGCGCGCTGCCAATGTACCGGCGTGTCGCGGCGGAAAGTCCACACGGTGACGGTTCGATCTCCATGCTTGAGAACCTGCTCTCGCGTTGGAAGGGAAAACTCTTTGTACTTGCTTTGCTGGGGTTTGCCAGTACCAGCTTCATCATCACGATTACGCTTTCGGCCGCTGACGCTACTGCGCACATCGTCGAGAACCCCTTTGTGCTGGCCCATTTCGCTTTCCTGCATAATCGAACCGTTGTCACGCTCATTCTGATCACGGCCCTCGGTGGCATCTTTTTGCGCGGGTTCAAGGAAGCCGTCGGCATCGCCGTTTTTCTGGTGGCGATTTATCTCGGGCTCAACCTGACAGTCGTTGCCGTCGGTTTTTACGCAATCGCAACGCACGCAACAGTGTTGTGGAATTGGAAACAAGCTCTGTTCGGTACGTATGGCAATCCGTTCTTGATGGTCGGAACCGCGTTGCTGGTTTTTCCAAAACTCGCACTCGGTCTATCGGGCTTTGAAACCGGCGTCGTCGTGATGCCACTCGTCAAGAGCCATACGATCCCGGACTTGAGTGGGCGCATCTACAACACGCGGAAGCTGTTGACAGCCGCCGCCCTCATCATGAGTTTTCTGTTGCTCGCGAGCAGCATTTGCACGAGCATGCTGATCCCGGCGGAGGAATTTCGTCCGGAGACGGACACACTCGAAGCGGGCGCTGCGAATGGTCGCGCACTCGCGTATCTGGCCCATCAATATTTAGGCGACGTGTTTGGCACCGTCTACGACCTGAGCACGATCTCGATACTCTGGTTCGCAGGATCATCCGCTCTCGCCGGACTGCTCAACATCGTTCCGCGTTATCTGCCGCGGTATGGAATGGCGCCTGAGTGGGCCCGCGCTACACGCCCGCTCGTCGTTGTTTTTACTCTCATCTGTTTCGCGGTCACGATCTTGTTTAAAGCCGATGTTGATGCGCAGGGTGGCGCGTATGCGACAGGCGTGCTCGCGCTGATGACTTCGGCCGCGATTGCCGTCACGCTCTCAGCCCGGCGTCACAACCAACGAGTTCAATGGTTGTTCATGTTGATCTCACTTGTGTTTATTTACACGACCATCGTCAACATCTTTGAGCAGCCTGAGGGTTTGAAGATTGCGATGATTTTTATCGTTGTGATCGTCGCGAGCTCGCTCTTTTCGCGCGTGTGGCGCTCGACGGAGTTGAGAGTTGAACGGATCGAGCTTGACGATCAGGCGCGCGAGTTTGTTCGGAAGGCCGCGACGGGAACAGTGCGCATCATCACGAACCGCTGTGATCGTGGTGACGCGCTCGAATACAAAGCAAAAGAAAAAGAGAAACGGGTCGATAATCATATCCCGGCAGGCGAGCCGATTCTGTTTTTCGAAGTCACACCCGGAGATGCGTCTGAGTTTTCAGGCGTGCTGAAGGTCAGGGGCGAGAGTGTTGATGGATTTAAAATCCTGCGCACTGAGTCGCCCGCCGTTCCGAACGCGATTGCGGCGTTCTTGTTATTTCTGAGAAACGAGACTGGAAAACTGCCGCACGTTTATTTTGGCTGGAGTGAAGGGAATCCGGTCTCGTACTTGTTGAAGTACATTGCATTCGGAGAAGGTGATACGGCGCCGGTGACGCACGAGGTGTTGCGTCAGGCTGAGAAGGATCCGGACCAGAGGCCGATCGTGCACGTGGGTGGGTGAACTTCATCCGCAGATTACGCGGACGTCATAAACCGTCGGCGTAATCTGTGGATATAGAACCGAATTAGGCTCTTGTACAATCCCGTAATCATGTCTAACATCTCGCTTGTTGAAAATTAAATGTCTGCCGAAGTTGCTTGCAACGCGGGGGAACCAGTGTTTCGCACGTCGAAACAAGGGGCTAATCGTGAAGCGTAGTCGCCACGACGAACACTTCCAGTTCGAGTCCGACAGCTAACCTCGTAGGCTAAAGGGAAGGGCAGGAATGCTCGATTGGTTAATTGGTAGAAACGCGGGAAGACGCTTAAATCTCTGGTTATTCAAAGGCTCTCAACAAGACACCGCTCACGCTACTCCGCATAAACAACATCCCTGGTGGCAAGTGATGTGTTTGACCGGAGTCGACTATTTCTCGACTCTCGGTTATCAACCCGGCATCGCCTTTCTCGCCGCGCAGGCGCTTTCTCCAATCGCGACTTTCATACTCGTGCTGCTGACGTTGTTCGGTGCGTTGCCGATCTACAACCGCGTTGCTGAAGAAAGCCCGCACGGTGAAGGTTCGATCTCCATGCTCGAGCACCAGCTCTCGCGCTGGAAAGGCAAGCTTTTCGTACTCGTGCTGCTCGGGTTCGTGGCGACGGACTTCGTTATTACCATCACTCTTTCCGCTGCTGACGCGACTGCTCACATCATCGAGAACCCATTCACTCCACCGCTGCTGCGACATCAAATCGGAGTGACACTCGCGCTGATTGCGGTTCTCGGCATTATCTTTCTGCGCGGGTTCAAGGAAGCGATCGGAATAGCCGTCGTACTAGTCGCCGTTTACTTATTTCTAAACACAATCGTCATAGGCTTTGGTTTATTTCAGCTCGCCACGCATCCATCGCACTTTCCCGAATGGGAGCGGGCGCTCTTTCAACATCCGAGTGTTCATGGAAACCTGTGGCTGATCTTCGGTGTGTCGCTGTTTTTATTTCCGAAGTTGGCCCTCGGACTCTCGGGATTTGAAACTGGTGTCGCGGTAATGCCGCTCGTGAAGGGCGAGACCGATTTAAGTGAGGCCGACTGGGCCAACATTCAATCGACGCGCACCAGCCAGGAGGAAGGGAGAGCAAGCCAGCTACTACGAGGCCGGATCCACAACGCCAAAAAATTATTGCGTACCGCCGCCATAATCATGAGCGTCATGCTGATTTCCAGCAGCTTCGTGACGGCCATACTCATACCAGCGGAAAAGTTTGCTGAAGGAGGCGAGGCGAATGGACGCGCCATCGCGTACCTCGCGCACGAGTTCTTCGGTAACTTCTTCGGTACTGTCTACGACCTCAGCACGATCACGATTCTTTGGTTTGCGGGTGCTTCGGCGATGGCCGGTCTGTTGAGTATCGTGCCGCGGTATCTGCCACGATATGGGATGGCGCCCGAGTGGGCGAGGGCCGCAAGGCCGTTGGTAATTGTCATCATCGTAATCGCGTTCGCCGTGACGATCATCTTTAAGGCGGATGTGAACGATCAGGGTGGCGCTTACGCGACCGGCGTTTTGGTGTTGATGACTTCGGCTGCGATTGCGGTGACACTCGCCATCCGCCGGCGGCAGGGAAACTGGTATCCCTACCTCGCAATCGCCACGATCTTCGTTTACACCACGATCCAGAATATTCACGAGCGCCCGGAAGGCATCAAGATCGCTTCGTTCTTCATCCTGACGATCATTCTCGCTTCGCTGTTCTCGCGCGTGTATCGCTCGACCGAGCTTCGCGTCGAGCAAATCGAACTCGACGACAAAGCACGGCAGTTTATTAAAGATGCCGCGAAGGGAACTATTCGCATCATCACGAACCGCAGAGACAAAGGCGACGCAGACGAGTACGCGCAAAAAGAGCACGAAAAACGGACCAGCAATCACATACCAACGGGAGAGCCGATTCTGTTCTTCGAAGTTACGCCGGGCGATGCTTCCGAATTTTCAGGTACGTTGACGATTCGAGGTGAGTCGGTCGATGGTTATCGCATCTTGCGAACAGAATCTCCGGCCGTGCCGAATGCGATTGCGGCGTTTCTACTTTACCTGCGTGATGAGATGGGAAAACTCCCGCACGTCTATTTCGGTTGGAGCGAGGGGAATCCGATTTCTTACCTGCTGAAGTACATCGCGTTTGGTGAAGGCGACACTGCGCCGGTTACGCATGAAGTTTTACGTCAGGCGGAACGCGACTCGAACAGACGTCCGATCGTGCATGTGGGCGGGTGATTTCGAGCTAAGGTCGGGGTCAGCCGGGCTGACTTGAGTACTTCATCACCGCTGGACTGCGAGATGTCGGAACTGAACTACGCCACTTCGGCGTTTGGTGCTTTCCCTGCGAGAAAACAGGAGCGGCAATAAACCGGGCGTCCCTGAGATGGGTAAAACGGGACAGTGGTCTGTTGTCCGCACTGTGCGCATTGCACTGAGACTTCGATGCGCTGTCGCACTCCCGACGACTGCGCTGCCGCGATCGCAGCGAGACGCTCGTTTTTGGCTTGCTTGCAGGGTTTGCAACGCTTTGGTTCGTTTTTCAATCCCTTGTCGTGAAAAAAGACTTGTTCGCCAGCGGTCCAGATAAAATTTTCGTTGCAGTCAACGCACCTGATGGCGCGGTCCTGAAACTCGCTTTCCTGAGTTCTTTCCATTACCTGTGCGGCTTCCACGTGTGCCATGATCTACTCCCCTCGGGTCCGTTACCTAGAATCAATATGCCGGCGGGCGTTAATTAAATGCGTGAACAAGTACGCTCTTCGGTTTTTGGTACCAAGGAGGGTAAAGTTCCAGCCTTAGTAAGGGCCGCTATTGGTCAATTGGTATATAACTATGTCGAAAATGTGTCAAGGTAAAAACAGCGTTGTTGACAGGATCCTTGCTGGATTGAGAGTGGTCTGCCATTAAACATGAGAAAAATACTGGTCATAGGGTCTGGCGGGCGCGAACATGCCACCGTCTGGGCTCTGCGAAAAACTTCACCGGAGCCGGTTCAACTTTTTTGCATACCGGGCAATGCCGGGATTGCCGAAGTGGCGCAGACGGTG
>DATNDM010000720.1:0-3257 GCA_035553235.1 Pyrinomonadaceae bacterium
GTTGGTGTTTGTCCAGTGATACCGTGTTTGTTGTGGATTCGTGCAAGTGCGACTGTCCCAGCCCGATTGCCTTCCCTGAAGCACACCGGCCAGATAACCTGCATCACCGCCGTTCCAATTGAGCGTGGTCGGCGTGTAAGTGTCAGTGGTTTGAGTATGCGATTCGCGCACGCGCCATTTCTTCGTGTTGATCGACAGCACCATGTTTCGCACTGCCGAACCGCGACCATCGAGCGACAATAACGGCAGTCGAAAGTCCAGATTGCCGTTGTAGAGATTGATGCTTTCCATGCCGGACAAGGGATAAGAGCCGGCGGGCGCGCCAGGCTGAATGCCCGAGGGCGTCATTTTGTCGGTCGTGCTTTGCGTAGTCTGGCCAACGCTATGTGTTGAAAGGGTCAACAATAATAGGACGGCGGAAACGATGATCGTAGTGAAACGAAGACGATGGGTGGATGACATGAAGTACTCCTGTTGAGGTGACTGTCAATTTAAGACTTTACTTACTGTGCTGCAGGAAGTGAGACACTTCGTCAATGCGAGGCTTACTGAGCGTTAAAGCGGCCGGGGAGTAGCGTGCGCACTTTATGTTTTCACATGGACCGATGTCAACGAATTTTTTATTTACGCAAATGAACGCAGATTTAAGATGGCTGAGAGTGAGTGCTGAACGAAGTCTGTGCGGATTTCGCTGTAGTGGATGCCTTGGCGCAGGCCGCCAAGAGCGTAGTCGATGTTGGGGAGAATTGAGCGGTCTCGCTCCTGGATGATGAGGCGATCGACAAAGGCGAAGCCGCGCGTGAGTGAGTCGAGATAGGTTTCATGACGACTTTGATCGTGGAGAGAGTCGGCGACATGTAAAGCTGCAGCGATGCCTTCAAGGTAGACGGCGGTGGTGTAGCCGGGCGTGTCGGGTTGATGATCGTTGATGAAGGCGCCGGTCTTGTCCTGTTGATAACCGAGGAGCCAGTCGGCGATCTCGAAGACCATGTCGGCGAAGCTACGATCACCGGTTACTTGCCACCACTTGCTGAAGGCTTGGAGAAGCCAGGTGACCTGGCCGAAGTGTCGTTTGTAGCGAAAGCGGTGACGATAGTATTGAAAACTACGCCGCAGTCGCTTTTCATCAATCGTCGTGACGTTTTGTTCACACGCGGCTGCGAGAGATAGCAAGACCTGGCCGGGAAAGTAATCCTGAAAAGCTTCAGGCGATGGATTTTCAGGATCGCGGTGCGTTGAGATCTTGCCGTGCGGTAGCTCGATGCTACTCCACAAATTCGCCGCGAGCTCTTGCATTGCGGCACGGCGTGGATCGTTTTCAGGAAGATTGCTCAACGCAAGCAATAAAAACGAAGTCTCAGCGACCGAGTCGAACTGCTGCGGTAACAGACTATCGATAACTCTATCAACGGCGTTCTTCAGTTCATCACCACCGAACGCTTTGTACGCACGCGCGAGCACCCACGCGCCGTGCGCTTGCCGTGCTGTGTCGACAGACTCAAACAGTCGATTGTGAAAAGGCTGATAACCGGAAAAGAACGTGCCGTCGTCGCGCAGGTGCTTCAGCAGGTAGTGCGTGTGTAGTTTACCGTGTCGGTCGGCCACTTCGTTGATCGGCGGCAATGCATTTGCCGGCCCACCGAAACCACCGACGGTCGCCCACGTACCATCGCTCCCCGCGAACCACGTCGCACAATCAAACCGGCACCAGTTGTACGGCGGCTCAGTCAGCTCGGCTTTCTGAATCACCGCCTTCGCAAAACTGACCGCATCTAGATTCCAAAAACTCGCCACGAACGGCAGCAACAACCCAACGCGGTCGCCCTGATAAACCATCAGCGTCTGCTCGCCGTGCCGGTAGTAGTTAACAACTTCTTCGGGCGGCGCCTGTCCGATTTGTAGCGGATCGAAAAGAAACGACACCGTGACCGCAACTCCGTCAGCACTAACGGGCGTTCTTCCAGCAAACCGTTCATCGTGAAGCGCCGCGGCCGCGATCTGCTTAAGATCGTCGTCGAGACTCCGGAGCCGCTGGCCCATGCAGCCCCGCAAGTTTCCGTCGATGTAAATGGTGAGATAGATCGACTCGACATTGCGCGGAAGCAGTTCGCTCGCGAGCGGCGACGTCGTTGCAGCACGACCATGCAACTGACCCAGCACAAGATCGCGCGCGCGCTCCGCAATCAAACCACAGACCTTCTTTTCTTTGTGCCACGGAACTTCTTCTGGCGCCGGCACGCCCGTCGGCTGCCACTTCTCGCCGGGCTCAATGACCTTCAGCACCTCGTGACGAAATAACTCGTATGGCTCAAACGACACAAGCTTGCCGTTCTTGATGCGCGCGTGCTGAAACTGCCGCCACTCGTTCAGGATTCCCGGCATGCGCGGCAACGCACCGCCCATCCTTTCGCGTCGCTCCAAACTCCGCACGACGATGCCATAGCGATCGTTATCGAGTTGACCCGGAGTGCATAACTCGAGCGCGCTGAAGAACGTCACCGCAAACGCGCTCTCCCCAATGATCTTCAAGCCCTCGTCACCGGCGGGCAGACCAGCCGCCGTGCTCAGCGAAGCCATCACGACATCATCCGACGGGGATCGCGAAACCTCGCCGGGGAAATGCCAGAAGCCGCCACGCGCATGGCGTTTGTAAACGCTCGCCTTAGATCGAATACTCACCCACGCACCACCGGATGAGTCATATTTTTTGTCTAGCGACTCAGGCGGACGCAGGAGTTTCTTCGACGACAAGTATTCAGAAACGACGAGGCGCGCGAGCTCCGCGGGATGAAGCTGCTCGGGTGCTTTTTCGGTGGACCATTCGAACTTCGGAAACCATTTCGATGGGTTTGCGAGCGGCTGTTCTTCGTCATCCATGTGGGCGATGAAGTCGGTCCAGATATCGTAAACGGCTTCCATGTGATAACCGCGCTCCTGCATGAGCGCGTAGCCGTTTTGCCAGCCGAAACGCACGAGACAAATCCCGCCTTCGACGCGCAGGCCAGCCGCTTCGAGTCGCTCGGTGGCTTCGGTCATGCATGTGCCGGAGCTAACCGAATCGTCGATCAGAATCACAGGCTCGTTGGGATCGATAACGCCTTCGATCAGTTTGCACGAACCGTGTTGCTTTCGTTCTTTGCGGATGAGCAGGCCGCGATATCGATTGTCCTGAAGAAGACACGATTGCAGAATCGGAACGCCAGTCAGGCCGTAGGTGGCGATTTGCCGACCGTCGAAACGTTTGAGAAGTTCGAGAA
>DATNDM010000721.1:0-3053 GCA_035553235.1 Pyrinomonadaceae bacterium
AACGTCACGGCTACCGATACTGGATTGCCCGGGAGTCCGAAAACTAACGTGCCGTTTGGCAAACGCGCGAAGACGGTCGGCTTGCCGGGGCGCAACGCGACGCGTTCAAAGAATAATTCTGCATCGAGTTGTCTGAGTGCCGCTTTCGTCAGATCGTAAACGCCCATCGACACCCCGCCTTAAGTCACTATCAGATCGTTTCGTTTAGCTGCTTCACTGAGCTGTCCTTTTAATAGTGACGTTTCATCGCCAGTCAACGGCATGCGTTCGACAATGGCGCCCGCTAACTCAGCGTACGCGCTGATCGAATAGTTATTTGAATCGCGAATCTGATCCTGTCCGGGTTTTTGATCGACGGCGACGAGTTCGGACCCTGTTGCGAGTACCGCCATGCGCGGCTTTCGAAAAACTGCAACGCGTGCATAACCAAACGCAGCGAGCACCGCCATCATCGCCGCGTTGATCGTTGTTCCGCTACGCAACACAACTTCACCCGTCTTGATCTCAGCGCCGCGCGGCACAATCGATTTTCCAGTCTCAACACTCTCGAGCAACTCGACAATCGTGCCGTCTTTCAGTTCGGTAGTTAACTCAACCTGCTGCACACTGTCAGCACCCGCGGGAACTGGCGCGCCCGTCATGATCCGCACCGCCTGTCCTTCTTCCAACTGGTGGTGCCAACCTTTGCCCGCAGCCGACTCGCCTGCTATTCGCAACCGCGCCGGCGCTTCCTTCACGTCCTCCGCGCGCACCGCATAACCGTCCATTTGCGCGCGGTTGAACGGCGGCAGGTCTGTATCCGCCACGATGTCTTCCGCCAGCACCCTTCCCAGCGCGTGTTCGATCGACACGTGCTCCGGTGCAAGCGTCGTCGTTTGTTGCCGAACGATCTGAATAGCTTCCGCGACCGATATCATTTCTCTATTTTGTGACTTGCGCGCATTTTCGTGGCCAAAAAACCGAAAGGCCGGTTTTGGACCGGCCTCTCAAGGTTGGCGGAGGCATTCAGCCTCTATTGGTTACCGTCCTCACCCCGGCAACCACATTCACCGTTGGACAGAATTGTAGTCAAAACCGCCGTTCGGTCAAGCGTAGCGTGAAAATTTTTACGGCGTGCTGGTGTTTTGCGGGATTCCCGACCATTTTTGGACGACGAGTCCTTCGTTAGTAATCTGCAAATGCGCCGGCTTCGTCATGATGACGAGTGAAATCACGACTTGGCGGGAGACAAGTCGCTCACGAGGTTTACTGGGATAAGTGGCGGAGCCGACGGGACTCGAACCCGCGACCTCCGACGTGACAGGCCGGCGTTCTAACCAACTGAACTACGACTCCGCAAAGAACTATTTCGTTTGGTAGGCACGGAGGGATTCGAACCCCCAACCTCTTCCTTGTAAGGGAAGCCGTCTACCATTGACGTACGTGCCTGCGCTTGGGATGACCCTGCCGTCAATCCCGATTTCAAAAGGAGTCGCCATGCTATGAGAACGCGGAAACGCTGTCAAGGCCATCCACAGATTGCACGGATTCTATAAAAACACTCTGCGTAATCGGTGGATGGTTTTGTGGGTGATGTCCTTTTATGGCAATATTCGAGTCACTAGAGCCCATCCAGTTTTATAACCATGCACGTAATAACAAAGCTCTGTCGTCGTTTGCCCGGCTCACTCGTTATCTTCGTCACGGTTTGTGTGGCTGCACAGCAGATCACGCAGCAGCCCGCGCAACGTCCGCGGCGCGTCAATTCGTCTGAACAAACAACGGACTCGAAGAAGACTTCACCAGCCGCCGGCGACGAAGTTGATGAAGGTGATGTGGTCAGAGTTGAGACGCAGCTCGTGTCTGTTCCGGCAGTCGTTACGGACAGCACCGGCCGGCCGTTGTCTGGCCTGAAAGCGGAGAACTTTCGTCTCATCGAAGACGGCCAGCCACAGACCATCACAAACTTCGGCACTACCGAAACACCGTTCGAAATCGCATTGCTGCTCGACACCTCCGGTTCCACGCGCGACGACGTGGCGCTGATTCGTGCAGCCGCAAACAGCTTCATAGAAGCGCTGCGGCCGGGAGATCGCGTCGGAGTCGTGGCCTTTAATCAGGCTCAGACTGTGAAGGATCCGATCGCGGTGGTTGAAGTGTTGTCGCCGTTGACTGACGATCGCGAATCGTTGCGATCGTCGATCGAGAATCTCGGGGCCAGCCAGGGCACGCCGTACTACGACGCGCTCGAGAAAGTTGCGGACAGCATTTTCCACGATTCGCCGAAAGACCAGATGCGGGGTCGTCGCGCCATTGTTGCTTTGACTGACGGTGTTGATTCGTCGAGCAACTCCGATTTCGCGACCGCGAAGATGAAACTCGCGCGCGCCGGTGTCGCGTGTTACTTCATCCAGGTGAACACGGAAGACTTCGTCGAGGATCGGTTGATGAAAGACTGCCAGGACGACGGACAGCTCGCGCTTTCGCAGAGACAAATTCAACGTTACCGCCAGCTCTTCTTTCCGAAAGCGAAGGAAGAGAATTTCAACAGCTTCTGCCAGATGGGTCCGTTTGAAAGAATGTCGATCAGCCGCGCGCTCTACAGTCTCGCGCGCAAAGAGATGAATGATCTGGCGAAGACGTCGGGCGGGCGAAGTTTTGAAGCTGCGACGCTGGCCGATGCGCGTGTGGCGTTCGCGCGCGTGGCCGCGGATATCGGCACGCTTTACAGTCTCGGTTATTATCCAACCAACAAAGCTCGCGATGGAAAGTTTCGTTCGATCAAACTCGAAGTGCGCGGCTTAAAAGATAAAGCACAGGTTCGCGCGCGCGATGGATACTACGCCCCGAAAGAATGAACAGTTGATGCCCACTTCGTTTCCCTTCAACCGCGTCCTCTTAATCGTTCTTGACGGCGCAGGCATTGGTGCAATGCCTGATGCGCCCGAGTGGGGCGACGCGGGCGCCGATACATTAGGTCACATTCTCGAGTCGCGGCCGGTGCGACTGCCCAACTTGCAGCGATACGGGCTTGGCAACATTCGCCCGCTGCAATCAGTGCCGCCGTTGGACCA
>DATNDM010000722.1:0-2934 GCA_035553235.1 Pyrinomonadaceae bacterium
CAACGCGACAACAGGAAGCGCGCGCGTACGGTTACACCATCGTTCGCAAACAGGACCACTTGCGCTTCACCACGCAGCGCTGGATTGGCCAGCGTCAGGTTGAACCAGTCCCACAACTCGAAGTTCGAAGTCATGCCGCGCTTCATCGTGACCTGTCCGTATTTGAAACCGCCCGTCAGCCGAATCTCTTTGCCGTTGTTACCGCCTTCGCGAATCGTCTTGACGTCCATCGTCATTTCCAGCCCGTCACACTCGGCAAACGCGGCGTCGACTACCTGCACGGCCACGCCTTCGACGTGGATCTCGACCGAGAAGTTGAAATTGGTGAATGGTCGCGCAGCAGGTTCAGCCATTGCTTTGCCTCAAAAATACAAATCGCACTTGGATCGGGTCGGTACAGGGAGCGGTAGCGACCTGGTCAAACCATGGGAGTTAAGGATTGTTCGGAAACATCGCATGCCGATCACTAACCAGGTCGCTATCGCTCCCTGTACTAACCCGATCCAACAACGATCTCGGCGTCTTGCGACAAATCTTTCAGCCATCAGTGCACCTCCAGCGCGAGGCTGCGATCACTTGTTTGGACCAGACGAATCGTCAGAAACGTCATTGGTAACGACGGCGCGACGCGCAACTCGACGATGAATCGCCCCTGTTCGACACTCTGCGGCGTGTTCAAAGACGCATCGGTGACGACCTGGTAAGCGGACGCGGGCGTCGCGCCTGCGAAGGCGCCGCGCTCGAACATGCGATCGAGCATGTTTGTGAAGCCGACGTCGACCGCGCGTCGAAATGCAGGAGAGTTCGGCTCGAAAACATAAGTGGCGCCCACCTTCAGCGCCTGACGCCGCAGCAGAATCAAGAGCCGCCGCACGTTCATCTGAATCAAATCCGGATCGTCACTGAGAGTTTCCGCGTCGAGCACGAGAAAGCCGCGCGGCTCCTGTCGCACGACGTTGATGTGGGCATCCTGTAGATCGAGACGTCGCGACGGTTGCAGTGAGGGATCGAGTGCGACGACGCCGCGCATCGGTTGGTTCGCAGGCGCGACCCACGCACCGCGATTCAGCGCGCGCTCGGCAAACAAACCAGCGACTGCGCCACACGGCGGCATGCGCGTCAATCGATCCGCTTGCTCCTGTTCACGTTCTATCAGCCACGGATGGAACAGCGCGCCATAAGTGAAGTCCAGCGCTTCGCCAGTGCTCAACGGCAGAACCTTGCTGCCTAACGGCACACCCGTCGGGCCTTTGAGCAATCCGGCGTAAACGATCGCCTCGTCTTCGCGATAGTGTTCCGGCAATGACAACAGGCAAATTAGATCGCCGCGCGCGGCGCACATGCGCAACAGCGATCGCTGCACGGCGAGCAGCACGGTCGGAACAAAATCCTGCGGCGGCGAAGCGTCCGGCGCGCCCTGGACCACCCAACTGACTGAATCGCCCACGCGCACGGCCACGCCGTTGGACCAATCGCTCGACTGCGCGCTGACGAACGCACGCACACGATAGAAGTAATCGCCGGGCTTGCGGCCATAGAGCGTGAGACTGTTCGCTTTGCCTTTGTAAATCGTCTCGGCGTCGGTGAAATCCGCGCTGCCGGATTCTTCGAGAACGAAGTTAGCGTCGAGCGGCGGTGAACTGCTCCACGAGAGTGTGAACGTGCCGTCCTTGCTGAGGTGTGTAGACGAAGAGAGCACCGGCGGCTCGATCACCTTGATCGAGCAGTCGAGAAACTTGCCCCATTCCGGTTCATGCACACCTTTGATTGGCGAGGCGGGAGGCGATTGCGGATCGCAATCCTGCAACGCAGGCGGAACTGGTTTCGGCGGGTTGCAATCGAGGAAGTGCCACCATTCAGCACGCACGGGTGGCGACGAAGGTTGTGGGTCCGGCAGCGGCTCACGTTCCGATCGGAACCAGCCGAGATGAACGGCATCGGGAACAGAGATGATGGTTGCTTCTTCGAGTGGAAACGCGCTGTGAATCCCGCGCAGCAGTCGCGGCTGAGGCGAGAGGTACATCAGGTATTCGGCCTGGCCCGCGAGGTCCAATGTTCGCGTCGTGATCAGATCGCGATCGAGGAAGAGTTCTTCGCTGAAGTCCGCGAGTCCGTCGCGTTCGAGCGCCGACCCGTTCAAACTAACGGCACTCAAGTAATTTCCGGGCAGCGGTGGCATCGACAACGGAAAGTAAAACTCAGTGGTATTAGCTTTTGGTGGAATGCCCGCGAGCGGAAAGCGAAACAGGTCTCCGACCTGCGTCCACAGAATCGTCGCGGGCGGATCCGAAGTCTCGCTTTCACTGTAGACGTCTTCATCGGTCGGCAGGTCTCCCCAAAAGCGCGCGTGCGGCGCTGCTAAACCGAGATCGCTGATGCTGGTCGAGTAGTCTTCGTCCTTGCGCACCCAGAGCTCGAACGTCAGCCGCTCGCCGCTTTTCAACTGCGGAAATGAATTCGGTGCATTAACGACTCTGAATGGTCGACCCACGATCACGGGCGTGCCGTCGGGCTTTGAGGTGGCACTGTCGACTGCCATCCACCAGGTCGGAGTCGCAACGTTGATGCGAACGACTGAACCCGGTAAAGGCATTTCGTCTGCCGGGCAATCGAGGAGCTCGATGCGGACAGTGCCATCGAAGGTCTGGTTAGGTCGCGTCATGACACCGTTGTGCGGATTGCCAAAAAACGAATCTGTTAACGGGGCAGCAGGCGGTGAAGCTGGTTTTTCAGCAGTGAAGATTCCGACAGTGACGGGCGTTGGCGACTCCGGAACGTTGATGTTTTGCAACGGCCTGAACCAAACGGATCTCGCCGCGCGTGCTTCGAGTAAAGGCGGGTTCGGCGGCGGACTGCCGGTGACATCACTAACTTCGTCCACAGGCAGAAACGCGAATTGCCCGTCAACGAAATTGAGTCGCAGCAGATCACCAG
>DATNDM010000723.1:0-4145 GCA_035553235.1 Pyrinomonadaceae bacterium
GGCATCGCCAACGTTCGCCCAAACATCAATCGACGGTTTCAGCTCCGAGCGCGCCGCTGCCGAGCGTCGCTGGGAAGAACAGTTTCGCGCCGTTCCCGATCCGAAATCCGCGCGCGAACACCTGCGACGCCTGACAGCCGAACCACACATCGCCGGCAGCAAAGAAGACTTCGCCACCGCCATCTACGTGCGCGACCAACTGCGCAGCTACGGATTGTCAGCGGAGTTGAAAGAGTATGAAGTCTGGCTCAACTATCCAAACACGCCGACCGTGCTCGAACTGATCACCAATCGTCGTCAGCCACTCAGTGTCAAAGAAGCAGTCGTGCCCGGCGATCCGACGTCGTCGAATCCGAAGATCACGCCGCTCTTCAACGGCTATAGCGCGAGTGGCGACGTCACCGCACCCGTTGTCTACGCAAACTACGGCTTGCCGAATGACTACGAAGATCTGAAGAAGGCGGGCGTCGACGTGAAAGGCAAGATCGTCGTCGTGCGCTATGGCAATTCGTTCCGCGGTGTGAAGGCGAAAGTCGCGGAACAGAATGGCGCGATCGGTTGCATCATCTACTCCGATCCGGAAGACGACGGTTATATGCAGGGTGATGTTTATCCGAAAGGACCGTGGCGTCCGGTCGCATCGGGCCAGCGCGGCTCGGTGCAGTATCTGTTCGACTATCCCGGCGATCCATTGACGCCCGGCAAGCCAGCGATCGCCGGTACGCCGCGTTTGAAACCGGAAGAAGCGACCGACCTCACGCGCATCCCCGTGCAGCCGATTGCTTACGACGTTGCGCGAACGATCCTGTCGCAACTCAAAGGCCCGCTGCGTCCGCGCGGATTTCAGGGCGGCTTGCCGTTCGCTTATCACGTCGGCGGCACCAACGATGTGAAGCTGCGTTTGAAAGTCGACACGGACTACAAGTTGCGCACGATCTGGGACGTCGTGACGCGCATCGACGGCAACGAAGAGAAGGATCGCTGGGTCGTGCTCGGGAACCATCGTGACGCGTGGGTGTTTGGCGCAGTCGATCCAAACAGCGGTACCTCGACGATGCTCGAAGTGGCCCACGGGTTCGGCGAGTTGTTGAAGCAGGGTTGGAAGCCGCGACGCACGATCATTCTTTGCAGTTGGGATGCGGAGGAGTATGGCTTGATCGGTTCGACTGAATGGGCCGAAGAAATGGCTGACGATCTGCGGACGAAGGCGGTTGCTTATCTGAATCTCGACGCGGCCGTGTCTGGACCAAACTTCGGTGCGTCGTCAGTGCCGTCGTTGTGGAAGTTGATTCGTGGCGCCACGCGGGATGTGAAGGATCCGAAGACGGGAAAGAGTGTCTATCAACAGTGGCAGGATCGTTCACGCGAGAACCGTCCGGAAGGCGACACGGACATGAGAGAAGCGCGCATTGCTGCGCTCGGATCGGGTTCTGACTACACGCCGTTTCTGCAGCACCTCGGCGTCGCGTCGACTGACATGAGCTTCAACGGCGATTACGGCGTCTATCACTCGGCTTACGATTCGTTTTACTGGATGGAGCATTTTGGAGATCCTGAATTCAAGTATCACGTGGCGGCGGCGCAGTTGTGGGGCACGCTCGCGATGCGGCTGGCTGACGCTGACGGGCTTCCGTTTGACTACACTGACTACGCGACGCAAGTTCGCGATTTCTTTACTGAGGCGATGAGGCTCGCGCGCATTCGCAATCTCGCGGCATCGGTCGATGATAAAGCAATGACTTCGGCTATTGACGATTTCGCGAGAGAGGCTGAGCGAGTTGAGAAAGATCGGCAGGACGCTGTGCGGAAGAATGATCGCGAGCGGCTGGCGAAGATCAACGATGCGTTGATGCTCGCTGAGCGTCAGTTCATCGATGTGCGAGGATTGCGTTGGCGCGCCTGGTACAAGCACCAGATCTACGCGCCGGGTTTCTATACCGGATATGCAGCGCAGCCGCTGACTGATTTCCGGCAGGCGCTTGACGACCGGAACTCGGCGAATGCGAAGGAGGGATTGGAGCGGATTGTTGAAGCAATCAAGCGCGCAACCAGGACGTTAAAATCGGCCGCGGATTAACGCAGATGAACGCAGATCTGCGTTTATCCGCGTTCATCCGCGGTTAGTTGTTCTTCTTTGCTTTCTTGTCGACGACGACTTCGGGTGGGAGTTTATTCGCGGCTTCAAGGATTGATTGGGCGTCTTCGTTCAACATCTCGAAGTTCGCGATCTCGGCGTCGCTCTTCGCCTCGGTGCTCAATGGTTTCAACTGGCCCATGATCGTATTCACGGCCGTGGCCAGCTTTCGCAGCGACTTCGCGATCAGCGGGTTTCGTTCGTCGCGGGCGCTGACGTCGTCGATATTTGTGATCGCCTCGTCAAAAATGCGCGCGATGTCTCCGACCAGTTCGGCGCGGGATCCGGTCGGCAACTCTCCCCAACGCTCCGACTCCTTTTTCAACACCTTCGCGTTTGCGGCCGAAGAATTATTGATCACCATCAAGCGCCGCTCAGCGGCTCTGATAAACACGTCAGTCCGCTTGTCGAGAGCTTGAGCTTCCTTGACGAGGTCAACTTCCTGCGGCGTGAGATGATCTCGCTGCGGGGGCGCCGCTTGTACCAGAAATCCGGCGCACACAACAAGGGCCAAAGCGAGCAGGTTTCGGGTGATCATGGCTGATTGTCCATCTTTGGGGTTGGAGTTGAGATCGGTTTCTGCATCCTGTTGGTCTTCTCGACGGTCTGGCCGTAAAAAGAATTGAGCGCTTCCGTGCGGCCGTCGCGCGCAAAGTCTTCCACTTTTTTTATCCAGACAGCAAATTCGAGTGGCGTGACGCGGCGCATCGCAGTCAAACGTGGACCATCCGCGCGCAGCGCCAACTCGAGACGTTTATAAAGGTCACGTGTCTTGTTGCTGTCGCGTTTGAAAGTGCTGAGAAACTGTAAAGCGCTTTCGATCAACGCGTGATACATGCCGACTTCCGCTGACGCCGCTTCGTAGTCTTCGCGTGCGGTGTGTTGTTCGGCGCGAGTGAGGTGCGCGTCCGCGAAGTCGATCGTGAGCTTGAGCCGCTTCTTGGCATCGTCAGTGGCCTCGATCTGGGCGCGCTCTTCTTTGACGATCATCTTGAACGGCGGCGGCGCCGTGAGCGGTGTTGGCTGTGGCGATGGTTGCGGCGTTGGTTCGGACTCTTGCGCGTACAGCGCGGGAACACACGCCAGCATCGGCAACAGCAGCAATGCCGGGAAGATGATCCTGCGCAGTAATTCGGGAGTCATGCGTGGAGCGTTCAGGGCTTCTTCTTCGCGCCCTCTCCTAACTTAATTTGTCGCTGCAGCATCGGCAGTCGTAGTTTGACCTTTTCGATTTCGAGTTGGTTCGTTTTGGGGTCAGCGACTGACAGAAACTTTTCGTACGATACGAGTGCTTCGGGATATTCTCCAAGATAATCGTGCGACGTGGCAATAAAATAATGGGCCACGACGACTTCCGGTTTCGCATTCAGGATCCATTCGTACTCCGGAATCGCATCAGCGTAACGCTTCGCTTCATACAATGCGGTCGCGAGGTTCGCGCGCGCCACATAATTGTCCGGTTTTGCCCTCACGACTTGTCGCAAAATTCCAACCGCTTGTTCGAAACGACGTGCCTGGACCAGCGCCGCGGCATAACCGAGCGCGTATTCAGGAGCGTCGGGCTGGAGTTCCGCTGCCCGCCGATAATATTCGAGTGAGCGAGCGGGATCGTCTGTACGGTATGACGCGCCGAGACGACCGAGCAGCATCGCGCTGCGTGGATTCTTCTCGAGTAGTTTTTCGAGTGCCTTGCGAGCGACGGCGGGATCAGTGCTGTTGGCTGCTTCGATCTCTTCAGGTGTGCCAACGACGCCCTTCGTACCGTCACCTGCCGGCGGTTGAGTTTCGATCCCGGCGGCCTTTGCCGCAGCTTCTGCTTCTTCGGTTTTGCCTGTTTGTTGCAGAGCGTACGCGAGACGCGACATGACGGCCTTGTCAGTCGGCTTCAACTTAGCCGCGAGTTTCAAATCCGCGATGGCAAGTTCGAAGTTTTTCTCGTCAGTGAAGAGATCGGCGCGTTCGATCAGTGCGGCAACGTTTTCCGGTTCGTTTGCCAGTACGTGATCGAGTG
>DATNDM010000724.1:0-7494 GCA_035553235.1 Pyrinomonadaceae bacterium
TGGGCAAATTGTCTATGACTCGTCCGTCGAACAACCGCAAACCTGTCCTGCTTGCGCTGGCGGCTTCTTTCGTGCTGACAGTTCTGATCGTTGTCGGCTCACGCAATCTCGAACATTACGATTCCGCTCTTTTCGGCTACACGATCGCCAGCGTCGTGGCGTTCGGCGCGATTGTGTTCCGCTATGCGATCTGGTTGCAGCGTCCGGCTACTCGAGTGTATTGGCGCCGCGGGTGGAAGCTCTACTTACAAAAAGAGAAGTTTGGGCAAAACACTGCTAACGCGGCCAAAACTATTGCCACAAATCTCGTCGGCCAGCGCTTCATCTTCAAACGTGGGTTTTCACGATGGGCCATGCACTTCCTGATCATGTGGGGCTGTGTGCTCTCGGCGCTGATTACTTTTCCACTGGTGTTTGGCTGGGTGCATTTCAAACTCGAAGGTGAGCTCGGCTATCGGGCCTACGTTTTTGGGTTTCCGTTGAACGTCATGCAAGGACGCAGTCTGATTGCCTGGGTGACGTTTCACGCGCTCGACTTTACGGCTGTGATGGTAATCGCCGGTTGCGCGATTGCGATTCATCGCCGCCTGCGCGACCGTGGCGCGATTGCGTTGCAGCAATTCACACTCGACTTCGTGCCGCACATGCTGTTGATTGCGATCTCAGTCACCGGTCTGATGTTGACCGCGTCGAGTTTATGGCTCAACGGCTACATGTATCACTTCATCGCGTTGACGCATCAGGCAACCGTGATCATGACCCTCTTCTATTTACCATTCGGGAAGCTCTTTCACGTGGTGCAGCGGCCGGCGTCGATTGGGGTCGAGCTTTATCAGGAGCGCGCTCGGGAAATGCCGCAAGCGAGGTGCGCGCGCTGCGGGGCCGAGTTCGTAGCACAACTGTGGCTCGACGATTTGAAAACAGTGGTGGACAAACTCGGGTTTGACTATTCAATGGGCGACGGCAAGACGCTCCAGGATTATTGTCCGCGTTGCAAGCGCGTCATGCGGGGGCTCGCATATGCCAACTTGCCGGAAACGAGTGAGAAAGTGTTTCAAGGTTCACGGATGGATCATGAGTAGAGTCGAACATCTGGATCAGATCATCGATGAGTTTGGGCCGCACCTGCACGACGCGCCGTATGGTGGCTGGCGCGCGGATCGCGTGATCGATCAGGTTGTGCCTACACACTGCCCCTATTGCGGAGTTCAATGTGGCATGAACCTGCTCGTAGAAAACGATCACGTAGTGGGTGTCGAGCCGCGTTACGACTTTCCTGTAAATGAAGGACGGCTTTGTCCGAAAGGCGTCACCGCTTACCTGCAGGTCCACCATCCGGATCGTCTGCTTCATCCGCTCATCAAACGCAATGGTCGTTTTGAACGCGCCAGTTGGGACGAGGCGCTCGAGCTGGTCGTCAGTAAATTCAAAGAGTTGCAAGCGAACCACGGCAAGGATTCGATCGGAATTTATTCAGGCTCTTCTCTGACGACCGAAAAGACTTACCTGATGGGCAAGTTTGCGCGTGCCGGTTTGGGCACTCGATACGTCGATTACAACGGCCGGCTTTGTATGGTGTCGGCAGCCGCGGGCAACAACAAAGCCTTCGGTATCGATCGCGCCGCAAATCCATGGAGCGACATTCCGTTAGCTGAAGTTTTGCTGATTGCCGGATCAAACTGTGCTGAGACTTTTCCCGTACTGAACAAATTTCTCTGGCAACAGCGTGACAACGGCGGTCGCTGGATCATCGTCGATCCACGCGAGACAGCCACCGCGCGTCAGGGAGATCTGCATCTTCAGCTCAAGCCGGGCACCGACGTCGCGCTCGCGAATGGGATGTTGCACGTCCTGATCGAAGAGAATCTGGTCAACCATGCCTTCATCAGTTCACGCACAAACGACTGGGACGCAACTCTCGAGCTCGCATCGCGTTATTCGCCCGACGTCGCCTCGCAGATCTGCGGCGTGCCTGCGCAAAAAATCATCGAGGCTGCTCGACTCTACGGCCGTGCGAAAACAGCGATGGTGATGCACGCGCGCGGCATCGAACATCATACGAACGGCGTTAACAACGTGTTGTCGTACATCAATCTGGTTCTGGCTACAGGCAAGATCGGCGCGCCGGGTCGTGGTTACGGCACCATCACCGGCCAGGGCAACGGCCAGGGTGGACGCGAGCACGGTCAAAAAGCTGATCAACTTCCCGGACAACGTTCGATCTCCAACCCCGAACATCGCAAACACGTGTGCAACGTTTGGGACCTGCCGGAAGATGAGTTGCCGCAAGCCGGAGTTTCTGTTGTTGAGATGTTCGGGAAAATGCGTGAAGGTGAAATCCGCGGCTTACTGTCGATCTGTAACAACGTGATGGTGAGCCTGCCTGATATTAACGAGGTTCGTCGTTCGCTCGAAGGTCTCGATTTCTACGTCTGCATCGATTTCTTTATGTCCGAAGGCGCGCGTTATGCCGATGTGGTGCTGCCGGGTTCAGCGTGGAGCGAAGATGAAGGCGTCACCTGTAACAGCGAGGGACGTGTCGTAAAGATCAACAAAGCGAACAATCCGCCTGGCGAAGCTCGCGCTGATTGGTGGATCGTGCAGGAGATCGCGCGGCGCATGGGCCGCGAGAAGTATTTCCAGTTCAATTCGCCACGTGAAATATTCGACGAGCTGCGCATCGCTTCACGCGGTGGCAACGCGGATTATTACGGCATTACGTGGGAGAAGATCGAAAAGAACAACGGCATCTTCTGGCCCTGTCCAACCGAGGATCATCCGGGCACGCCGCGACTGTTTGAAGAACGTTTCTATCATCCTGACGGCAGAGCGAAATTTCATGCGATTGAATACAGACCTCCGAACGAAGTCCCTGATGAAGAGTTTCCGCTGATACTGACCAGCGGGCGTGTGGTCTATCAGTATCTTTCCGGCAATCAAACGCGGCGCATAGGGTTCCTGGTTGAGCAATGCCCGGAGCCTTATGTCGAAGTTCATCCCGAAACGGCGGCGAAACTGAAGCTCAACGATGGCGAACGCGTGCGCGTGGTCTCGCGGCGCGGTGAAGGCGTGTTTCCCGTGTTGGTAGTTAAGACAATTCGTCCAGACACGATCTTCATTCCGTATCACTGGGGGGAACAACTGGCCGTGAATCAGTTGACGAATCCCGCACTGGATCCGACTTCGAAGATTCCGGAGTTCAAGGCGTGCGCCGCCCGAATTGAGAAGATTCATGCGCGACAGTTGCCGATTCTCGGCCG
Source organism: Pyrinomonadaceae bacterium (assembly GCA_035553235.1). Classification (GTDB taxonomy): domain Bacteria; phylum Acidobacteriota; class Blastocatellia; order Pyrinomonadales; family Pyrinomonadaceae; genus PSRF01. Next base: position 3,261 of record DATNDM010000724.1, read on the forward strand.
TCAACGCAAAGGCGCATCCGCCAGCGAGGTGAAAAGGGGGTAGCCGATGGAAGAAACGATGTTCATCGATCCGCAACGTTGCATCGGCTGCCGAGCGTGTGTCGCAGCGTGTCGCGAGTGTGCCACGCATAAAGGCTATTCGATGATCTTCGTCGACTACATCGACCGGGCCGAAACAACGGCGACGATGCCGACTCTGTGCATGCATTGCAAAGAACCGACGTGCGCACTGGTTTGTCCGGCGGATGCGATCAAGGTGACGGATGATGGCGTGGTGATGTCAGCGTTGAAGCCTCGTTGCCTCGATTGCAGAAACTGCGTGAACGCGTGCCCGTTTGGAGTGCCGAAGTACAACACCGAGATTCATCTCCAAATGAAATGCGACATGTGTTACGACCGTTCATCGGAGGGTTTGAAGCCGATGTGCGCGAGTGTTTGTCCGACCGGCGCAATCTCGTTCGGTAAGTACGAACAGATCGTGCCGTTGCGTCGCACGAAACCGGTGAATGTGCACGTGTTTGGCAATCAGCATGTGGAAACGAAAGTTTTTTTGATGTTGCCGACAGATGCAGACGACGTGAAGGTCGACGGCTGCGGCGTTTTCGAGGGAATGTTAACGCGACCAGATGAATCGTGGATTGATACGCAGGTAGAACACTCGGACAAGAGCAATGAGTTCTAATAAGAACCTTTCGGACACCATCAAGAACGTGCTCTCAGATGAAAGCGACGTTCGCACCGCCACGGCGCCTTTTCAGGCTGAGTTTCCTTACGAGCGTGACGAGGAAGCTCAAGTCACTCGGCGCGAGTTCTGCAATTTTCTGGGCCTGACGTCGGCGGCGCTGTTTGTCGGAGCTGCCGGCTTCGCCACGAAAGCCGCTCTCGATGCACGCGAGTCTGCGTCTCTTTCACCGGCGCCCATCGAAGGCGCTGAAACTCTTGCGCCAAACAGCAGCTTGAACTTCAGCTATCCGACTGCAAGAGACACCGCGATCCTTGTGCGTACAGCGGACGGCGCTTACCACGCGTACGGCCAGAAATGCACACACTTAAGCTGTCCGGTTTATTACTCGCGCGACCATCAACGTTTGGAGTGTCCTTGTCACGAAGGTGCGTTTGACGCCGCCACTGGAAACGTTCTTTATGGACCACCGCCCCGTGCCTTAGACACGATCGCAGTCGAAACACGTGACGGGCAGGTGTGGGCCATCGGCAGAAATGAACGCAAATCGGGGATGGCGACCTAATTTGAACTGCTTCTCTGTGCAACCTTTGTGTTCTCTGTGTCTCCGTGGTTGTGTTGGCCGGAAATCACCACCGAGACACAGAGAACACAGAGGCTGCACAGAGAAATCTCTCAAACCAGGGCACTACAAACTCGGAGGCTGAGTTGACAAAATCACGAGCGAAAGCGGGCCAGGCGGCCGTATGGCAAGCGCGGTTAATCATGCTCGTCATGATCAATATCGCGCAGCTCTGGATCCTTGCGGCGACGGTTGATGCCGCACTCGCTCGTCATTATTCAGTCTTGCTTCCGCTGGTGGTGGCCTCAGGTGTTTGCTTCGTCATCACTCTGTCAATCATCAAATGGTGGCGACCCACATCGCGCAGGAAGACCAGCAGCGGTTATGTTCGCGACCACGATCACTAAGCGATGAAGCAGAAGATCACAGGCTTCGACCAGGACGACGAGCACCACTGGCGCGCGATTTTAGCTTGCGGCCATCGCCAACACGTGCGGCATGATCCGCCGATGACTATTCGCACCTGGGTTCTGACTGAACAGGGCCGCGCCTCGCACATCGGCCTCGAACTCGATTGCAAACGATGCGATGAAGAAGCCGGCGGTGAAGTGATCAATGGCTAACGCCCGGGCAAATGTGCTTTCGCGCGCCGCCGCAGACCTGTTTCCCGGATACTTCGCGCTCGTGATGGCGACGGGAATAATTTCCGTTGCCTGTTTTCTGCTGGGAATGAAGACGATCTCGCTCGTCTTACTGGTTATCAACGTCATTGCTTACGTAGTGCTGTGCGCGTTGTTGCTTCTCCGGCTCATCTTATTCTTCTCGCGAGTTGAAGCTGACATTAACGATCACGTCAGAGGTCCGGGATTCTTCACGGTCGTCGCCGGCACTTGCGTGCTGGGCAGCGCACTGCTGATTGTCGTTGATGGATACCGTGCGGCAATGGTGCTTTGGTTCGCCGGCATAGGCTTATGGATCGTGATCATGTACACGTTTTTCACCGCCATGACGGTGCGTGAAAACAAACCTTCGATTGAAGGAGGCTTGAACGGCGGTTGGCTGCTTGCGGTGGTGGCTACGCAGTCTGTTTCGGTGTTAGGAACGTTACTCGTGAGCCGGCTCGTTGATTATCGTGAGCCGATTCTTTTCTTCACGTTATGCATGTTTCTGCTCGGCTGCATGCTGTATCTGCCGCTCATCACGTTAATTTTTTATCGCTTCACCTTTGTAAATGTGACGATGGCCTCACTGACACCACCTTACTGGATCAACATGGGCGCGGTCGCGATCACGACGCTGGCCGGCGCGCGACTGGTTATTGCCGCTCCCGGCTGGGCGCTGCTGAATGAAATGGTTCCGTTTCTGAAAGGCTTCACTCTATTTTTTTGGGCCGCCGCGACATGGTGGATCCCGCTGCTCTTAGCGCTTGGCTTCTGGCGGCATGTTTACAAGAAGTTTCCGCTGAAGTATGACCCGCAATACTGGGGCATGGTGTTTCCATTCGGCATGTACACGGTCTGCACGTTCCAACTGGCTAACGCGCTCAACTTCCCGCGACTGCTCGTGATTCCGACTTATTTCATTTATCTCGCACTGGCGGGCTGGCTGGCTGCGTCGCTCGGGCTGGTGAGCACTCTCTTGCGACGAGGAGGCTGGCGGTGATACGTGCGTTAATCTTCCAACACGAGTAACGCTGTTTGGCCGCCACCGGAAGTAACATTTAGGAGCGGCCCTGCTGACAAGCGGATCAACGCGCCCTCTACCTTGTTTTCAAACAGGAACGGATTCAAATCCACATACATTTGATCCAGAGACACTCGATCTGAATACGCCGGTATCCTCGTCCTTAGGCCATTTACTCTCTCCTGGACCACGTACGGTGTTTTGAGTGCGTTCGTGAGCTCAGCTTTCCAGTTTTCAGCATTCACTTCCCAACCCAACACCACGCCTCGACCGCCGTAATCGTCATTCGGCTTCAGTACAAACTCTTCTCTATTTTTCGTAATCAACGACAAAAGGTCGCATTCCGCGCCGCGAAAAGTGGTGCTCGTTGGCCTGACCAAACGAGTCCACGGTACGTGCCTGCGAATCAGTTCGAGTTCGCGCTCTTCAAACAGGTGGTGATAAGCGGGGTCGCTAAGAATCGCAAAACTGGACTTCTTATGGACCAGTTTGGAACGAAACGAGTTTACCATGCAGATCTTGCCATCTTTGTAGGCGCGGATCAGCGGGTGCTGCTGATCGAACCTATTTAAAAACTCATGAATGACAACCCGCTTGTAAAGAATGTCCACTCGGAACCCATCCGCTAACAGCGAGTTGCCGTCGTACGTTAGATCAGCCGGGTCGGCAATTACCGTATCGTGGCCACGAGCGATGAAATAGTCTTTCAGCACGCGAAACTCGCTGCTGGTAGGGACGTCGGTCCAATCAACAATCGCAATGCTGGGGGTTTCTGCTTGCCCGCCCCATTCGCGGTAAACCTTCAAGAGCGAATTGAGGAGCGCGTCGTGTGGTTGCGGCAGCCAATGACGGTGGTTTGCTAAAAAAGTTTGCATGGGCAGCAGGTCAAAGAGCAGTTTTTCAAGCTGCATCTGGTCCCCTACACCTGCGGGAGTTTCCGCGTTGTACTCCAAAAAGCTGAATCCATCATCGGTGATGTAGGAGTCGAGCCGGCTGCTGATGCAGAGCCGGCTGTAGCCCGGGTCAATCCTCGCCATCTCCTCTTCGACAGGCGTCAGGCAAAGCAATTCCATGAGCTGCTGGTTCGTGAGTGCGGCGTTCGCTACTTTCTCGAAGACATGGGCAATCGTTTCAGCGGCGTATTTGATCTCATCGTATTGCGCTCGATGCAAAATATGAGGACGAAGAAAGGAACAGGTCGGGCGATCACCATGGACTAACCCAAGCTTCTGTTGGGCTTCTCGCAGCCGCTGAAAAAGCTCTGGACCGAGAGTCACATCGTCCAGGAGTAATTGATCGAATTTGTC
>DATNDM010000725.1:0-3840 GCA_035553235.1 Pyrinomonadaceae bacterium
CACTCCGGTTATGAAATTCAAAACTCCCATCACCCTCGTTCTGATCGCTCTCTTCACTTTCTCGACCAGCACGGCTCAAACACGCGACAGTTGGCACAGCGTCCGCACCAACCATCTCTTCGTCATCGGCAACGCCGATCCGGAGAGCTTGCGGCGCGTCGCTGTCTGGCTCGAGTTTTTTCACGCGGCGTTCGCTCGCGTGATCTCACGCAACGTGATCGACTCGTCCACACCGACAACCGTCATCGTCTTCGGCGACGACGCATCATTCACCGTATTCAAACCAGTGTACCAGGGACGACCCACGAACATCTCAGGCTTCTTCCTGCCGGGCGAAGACGTCAACTACATCGCACTCTCGCTCGACCCGGGCGGCGATCCTTACGCGACTGCGTTTCACGAATACGTTCACCTGCACGTCAAAGACAACATTCCGAATGCGCCGCTTTGGCTTAACGAAGGACTCGCCGAGGTCTACGAATCACTTCAATTCTCGGGCAATGACGTGCTCATCGGCACGCCCAAACTCGGCTACCTTTACTTGCTGCGTCAGGTGGAAATGCTGCCGTTGAAAACACTCTTTTCGATCGGCACTGATTCGCCGCACTACAACGAGCGAGACAAGCAGGGCATTTTTTACGGCGAGTCGTGGGCGCTCGTGCATTACCTGATGCTCGGCGATGGCGGTCGACAGGATCAGTTCAAGCGATTTCTTCAGCGCGTGTCGAGTGGTGACGATGCGGCGAAGGCGATCGAGGGCGCATACGGAACCACTCTCGACAAGCTACAGCAGGATTTTGAATCGTACGTGCGCAGCGGAAACTTAACGGCGCAGCGACTCACGGGCATTGGCGACCCACGAACTTACGGTTCTTACACGGCGACACAGCGCTCGACGCTGACCGAGAGTGAAGCGTTTTATTATCTGTCCGATCTGGCGGTCCACCTGGGTCGTGATGCCGCAGCGGAGCGTGGCTTCAAAGAGTCGATCGCAAGGGATCCGGGTTTTCTTCCTGCGTATGCCGGACTCGGTACGTTGTATGTTCATCAACATCGCTACGACGAGGCAAAGAAGTATCTGCAGAAGGCGACGACCTCGCCGCAAAGTTACGAAGTCCACTACTTCTATGCTTACGTTCTGAGTCGGGAAGGAATATCTGAAAAGGGTTTAGTGTCGCATTACACGCACGAGAATGCTGCACTGATACGCGAGCAACTGCTGCAGTCGATCAAGCTCGAGCCGAAGTACGCGCCGTCACATCATTTACTCGCGGTCGTGGACTTAGTCAGCGGTGAACGACTCGACGAAGCACTCGAGATGGCCGAGCGGGCCCATCAACTATCACCCTCGAACAAAAACTATGCGGAATTGGTCGACGACATCAAACAGTTTCGCGCCGGCAACACCACGGCGCGCGATAGTCGCGAGCCGATCAAGGGCGATGCGCTTGAGGCGCCGGAACGACCGTCAACTTCACGGCTGCTTGGTGGTGATAGTGGTCCGGTAGCAATCAACGATGGCCAAACAGTCGACAACTCGGGCTCCTTGCCGAGCGTCGATGAAGTTATCAGCAAGTATGTGGAAGCGGCCGGCGGTGCCGCCGCGATGAAGGCGGTCACCAGTCGCGTAATAAAAGGCTCGCTCGATGTAGTCGGCGTGAGCCGCGGCGGAACATTTGAGACTTACGTGGTTGCGCCGAACAAATCGCTAACAATCATGCAACCTGCGCAGGCGGACATAGTCAAAGCGGGCTACAACGGCAGCATCGCGTGGACGCAGACGAAGACCGGCGTGCGCGTATTAAAAGGCGCTGAGCTGATCTCGGTGCAGAACGATTCGGATTTCTACAAGCTACTCCACCTGAAAGACAAGTATGCAAAGTTGACGTTGGCCGGCAAAAGCAAGATCGGTTATCGCGAGGTTTACGTGATTGACATGCAGCCGGTCAGTGGTGCGACGGAGCGGCTCTTCCTCGATGCGCAGACGTATCTGCCGGTTCGTATGAACACCATGGTCATCGTCCAGGGTGTCTCGGTACCGCTCGAGGTTTATTACGACGACTGGCGCGACGCCGGTGGAATCAAAGTACCGTACGTGATCACGCACAGTTATCAAAAGCGCACGCTGATGATGACGGTCATCGACGTAAAGAACAACGTGCCGATTGACGAGAAAATTTTCGAGAAGCCGCTGTAAAAGCCGAGGAAGATTAGTATGACGAGTAATGAAATCACCGCCACCGTGCGCATTGAAAATCTCGATCCCGCAACGCTGCAGGAATTGATCAAAACATTTCCGAAGCTTGAAGAGGCGTCTGTTCCTGAACCTCAAGATCAGCCGGTCGGCGAGGACCGCGAACTTGGCACAATTATCCTGGCCGTCAACGCAACCATAGCGGGTGTTAACTTGATTACTGCCGTCTTGAACTATCTCGCCGCCAGGCAACACAAAGGCCGCGCAGTCGCGCATGACAAAGGACCAACGGGCAAGCTAATGGAGATCGTAGTCTACGATCCTTACACTGCGAGTGTTCATCCTTTGCCGTGGCGCAATGAGTAGTCGCAATGTCAGCACGCTACGAATCTCTCCTGAGCCGCATACATGCGGAATGGAGTGCGACTGATTGGGAACGCTTTCGCGAATCGGCGTGCGTGCCGAATCCTCTCACAACATTGCACGAAGCGGCTCACTGGTTTCAGCGACAGACGTTGTTGGAACGGGCGCTTTACCTCGTCACTGTACGTGCTCTGTTGGAGAATCAACCGGAGCGAAATGCGGAGCAAAAGGAGGAGCTCCGTAAAGTTATCGCTTGCCGCCGGCTGCTTTCGCCGATTAGCGAAGGGCTCGCGCTGTACACTCAGTTCGATTACTTCCCTTCCAACTTCTTCATCGGGGCCGGAGAGCGAAGCCCCTACGATGCAATGATTGAGTTTCTTCTGGCCCGGCGCGGCTTCGAGGAAACAATCACGGCCCGCTACGATCTGGGTGATGCCGCCTGGGAAGCCCTCTGCCAAACGCGCCTGACTGCCACGGCCCTGAACAAGAAGCTCGAGCTTCTGAAGACACCATTTCTGATCCTCGACAATCACGTTACGGGATATTTGATTATCAAAGCGAGCGTAGCCCGGGCCAGATGTCGGCCGTATTTTGAGTTCATGCACGACGGACTTGTAGTGCCGCTGATAATGTCGCTTTTTTATAACTGCCCGGAATTGGTGCGACTGGTGTTGGATCCCGCGGTAGGCACTCTCGAGGCGATAGCGCGAATGTCTTCCGTTTTGCAGGAGCGCATCGAGTTTGTTCTCGACGGCGAAAGGCTTGCGGGTCTGATCATGAAGACGCGCGGGCAATCACCGGATCTCGAACACTCGGTCGCGTTTGACAAAGATCTCGACGAGTTTGAAGCGGCTGAGGAACTGTACTCCGACGCATACGACGCTTTACTGCAGCCAATCCGGTCGTCGGTGGGTGAGTGGATCAGACCGGACCAAACAGTTGACAGTTATCTTGAAGAGACATATCAGGGCCAGTATGGCGAGCCGCCATATCCGCTGGACGCATTCCAACTACTTTCATCGCCACACTTTGGTCGACTGTTCACCGCAGAGGTGACATTAATCCCGAAGGGCGAGTCAGTAACGGTGAAATTTCGCGACACGAACCAAACGCTCGACTTGCCCTCGAACTCGCAGCGCGCACGAACCTATGGCTGGATCCGGCTCCCGGAAAAAGAAGTAGCTGGGCGTCTCACGGAAGCAGTGGTCCACCTGCACGGACTGGACCACGATTTCTTCAGTGTGTCGTTTATCAGTCATGAGCGCGGACTCGTCACGTTGTCA
>DATNDM010000726.1:0-4333 GCA_035553235.1 Pyrinomonadaceae bacterium
CGAAACGCTGAACGTGAACGGAGACGCGGCGTGAGCTTCTGGCACTTTCTCCAGACAAACTGGCCGGAGCTGTTGCTGCTCGTGCGACAACACGTCGTGCTCGTTTTCGTCGCGATTTTGATCGCGGTGCTTATCGGCGTGCCTGCTGGAATACTTCTGACTCGTTATCGACGCTTACGTGGTCCAGTGCTGGGCATTGCGAACGTAATGCAGACGATTCCGAGTCTTGCGTTGTTTGGGTTTCTGATTCCGCTCCCGTTTATCGGCGGGATTGGCACGCGCACGGCGCTCGTGGCGCTGGTGGTTTATTCGTTGTTGCCGATCATTCGCAACACGGTGACAGGCATTCTCAACGTCGATCCGAATGTCAGAGAAGCGGCAGTGGCGATGGGTATGACGGGCAGCCAGGTGTTGCGGCAAGTCGAGCTGCCACTCGCGATGGGCGTGATCGTGACGGGCATTCGCGTCGCGACGGTGATCGCGGTTGGCGTGACGACGATCGCGGCGGCTGTCGGCGCGGGGGGCTTGGGAGTTTACATTTTTCGCGGTTTGCGGCAGTACGATAACAACCTGCTGCTCGCGGGCGCGGTTTCGTCGGCACTGTTGGCGCTCGCTGCGGATGGCCTGCTGGGCCTCGTCGAGCGGCAGTTCAGCGTCGACGCGAAGCACAGCGCTTCAGCGTCGTTCGTGCGAAAGCTCGCGCTTGCGGCCGCTGTGATTCTGGTGATCGGTGGCAGCGTTATGTGGCTCGGGCGTTCGCAGCCGGCGAGCACGAATCGCGTCGCGATCGGGTCGAAGGACTTCACCGAGTCGGCGCTCTTAGCCGAGATCGCGGCGCAAATGCTCGAGGCGCGCGGAGTTTCGGTCGAACGTCGGTTTGAGCTTGGCGGGAACCTGCCACACGAAGCACTCGTCGCCGGCACGCTTGATCTCTATCCCGAATACACGGGCACGTCCTTCACTGCGATACTTCATCACGCGCCCATCACCGATCCGCGCGCTGTTTACGGAGCGGTGAAACAGGAGTATGCGGAGAAGTTCAAGGTCGAAGTGAGCCAGCCGCTCGGTTTTGAAAACACGTTTGCGATCCTCGTCCGTGGCGACGATGCGCGGCGACGCAATCTGAAAACGATTTCAGACGCAGCTCCGCACACTTCGCAGTGGCGCGCCGGGTTCGGGCAGGACTTCATGTCGCGCGCTGACGGTTATCCGGGTTTCTCGAAGGCGTACGGATTGAAGTTCGCCGAAGTGCGCGAGATGGATCTGTCGTTGACGTACATCGCGCTGTCGTCGCGGCAGGTCGATCTGATCGCCGGCAACTCGACTGAAGGCCGCATCGCCACCCTGGATCTCTTTCAGCTCGCGGACGATCGCCACTACTTTCCGCCGTACGAAGCCGTTTATCTCGTACGTGAGGATTCTTTGACGCGCGTACCTGGGTTACAGGAAGTCTTAGCGAAGCTCGCGAATGCGATTTCGACTGACGAGATGCGGCGTTTGAATTACGAGATTGACGGTAAGAAACGCGATCCGAAGGAAGTTGTGAGAGAGTGGTTAAAAGGGAAGGGTTTCTAGGTTAGCTGCTGGGCGCCCCGTCGGGAGGCGCCCAAGCGCTAATATTCAGTTGTCAGCAAGGCCCTGGGAAGCCTCAGTGAGGTTTAATCACTGCCCGCCTCCCTGATTCACTGGCGGTTCAGCCCCTACTACTTGTTCTTCAGTGGGCTCGTCATCTGTTTGCGGAGTATTTCCTCCTCCACCGTCGTTGACTGGAGGTTCGGCAGGATTGGTTGATGGATCTGACATGATCTTGATCTCCTTGCATGGTTGGGAGTTGAGCCACGTGGATCAACTTTGTTAACGGATATAAACCTGAATATCAGGCCGAGCAGAATATTGTTTGAAGGCGTCTGGGCCCCACAGTTGCTCAAGTTTGGAACGTACAGTAGCGGCATTTCTTGCCATTTCTTCCGCTTTGGTTTTGTCTCCCAATTGTCCCGTGGCGCGTGCGGCAATGGACCACGCCCGCCATTCTGATTCGCGTTGTTCAGTACCTGCTAATCTTTCCTGGGCTTTGATAGCCAGTGTCTGAGCGGTTTGCGGGTCGTTTGTCCTCAACGCCGCTTCACTACAACGCAGGAGCGCAACTGAGTATAAACCCGAGTTGCCTGAATTCGACGAAACCTCCATAGCTTCGTCACACAATTGTTTGGCTTCTCCTTTTGCGCCGGATGCCCCCTTTAGTAACGCGAAAAAAGACTTGCTTTCGATCAGCACATCAGATGTGGGTGGGGCGGTTTTTACAGCTTCACTTGCCGATGCGATTGCCTCGGACAGATTTCCCTGGCTGAAACTCAACTCCGCTTTGATGAGTTCAAGCTCGGGCAGTAATTGCAAATATGCGCCTTTCTGCTCGGTGGCAGTTTTGAATAGCTCGTCGAGTAAACGCTTTGCTTCGTCAGAACGGCCTAATCGCGTCAAAAGCCTTGCGCGATTTGTGTTTGTAAATGCAATCCGAAACGGGTCTTTTGCTGACTCATAAACCTTAAGGACGTCGTCGTACTTTGCCAACGCGTCTGGATAGTTTTCCTGGTCGAGCCGGAGCAGACCGATCTCGAAGTCCACATCGGCGATAGCGAGCGGGTTGTTGCTTCGTTTTGCGATCTCTAACTTTTGATTCACTGCTTTTTCGGCGGAGGCAAAGTTGGCCTGGCGACGATATCCGCGAGTGAGTTGCGTCAAACAGATCCCCACGCTGCGCGGATAGTTCGCCTGCTGAAAAAACTCCAGCGCCTGCTGCACCATTTTCACGCCCTCATCGACGCGCGAAGTTTTGATGTACAAACCTCCCAGATTCGACAGGCCACGTGCTTCACGCAAACGACCCTTGTTGGCCCGCGCAAACTGGATCGCCTGGTTGAAATAAAACTCCGCCTTCGCATCGTTGCCCTGGCTCGAAAACGAGTTGCCGAGTTCGAGCAAGCCTCCGGCAGCGAGGTTTTCGAGCTGCTTCTGCTGTGCGAAGTTGACCGCCTGCGTCGCATAATTCTCGGCTTCCGCAAACAAACCACGTTGCGAATGCAGGTAGCTCAAATCGATCAACGCAGTGATTTGTTGCGCTTCGTTGCCGATCGCTCGCGAGGCCTCGAGCGACTGCTGAAACTGGTTCTTTGCCTCGTCAAACTTGCCCTTATCGCGCAACAGAATGCCGCGCTGGCGGAGCACCTCGATCGTGCCCTCCTCGTTACTCGCCGCGCTATACAGTCGCTCTGCTTCGGCATACATCTCCGTTGCTTTGTCCGTTTGCTGTTTGCGGTTGTAGATGTTGCCGGCGCGAAGATAGGCGGTCGCATACTGATGCTTATTCAGTTCGATGGCCTTCAGGTAGTTTTCGAGCGCTTTATCGGCGTTGTTGTCATTCTCGTAAGCATTCCCGAGATCTACGTAGACCGATCCGTCGTTTGGTGAGAGTTTGACGATTTCGGTGTAGGCATTGATCGCGTCACCAAAATGCCGCGTCGTAGTGGCGAGGATCGCGTCAAGGTACAAAGAGTCGAGTCGCGAAAGCGGTGAGCGGTCTCGTAGCTGTGATACGGCGAGTAGTTCGTCTTTCGCGCGATCCGTGTAGTCGAGCTCGGTCCATGCCTGGGCCAGGCGGGCGCGGGCAAGTGCGTAGTTGCCGTCGATCTCGATCGCCTGCGTGAGGGCTTTGCTGGCCTGATAGTAAGCGCCGTTGCGGAGGTTGTCGGTGCCCTGATCGTACCAGTGCACGGCCGCCGCAGACGGTTTGTAGTAACTGCGTGGCCAAAAATAATAAACTGCCCAGATCGCCACTCCGGCGACGAGGAAAGCCGGAACTACTGATGCAATCGAAAAACGCTGTCGCCGGAGTTGCATCGTGAGCGTTCCTAGAGCGTTGGTGGCGCGCTTGAACCCTTCAGTGTGTTGGGCTGGCCTGCTCGACACCGGCACGCCATCACCGCTCAAACCGGTCGCCGCCGCTTTCAAGTCTTTCAAAAAGTCAGCCGCCGTCTGGTACCGCGCTTCGACCTTCTTTTCCAGCGCTTTCAATGTGACGCGATCGAGTGCCGGCGTCACTGCGGGATTGATCTTCGACGGGGGCGGCGGTGTCACGTGAATGATCTGCGCGCCGATCTCCAGCACACTCCCGCCTGAGAATGCCGACTGCCCCGCGATGCACTCGTAAAGCAGCGCTCCAAGCGCGAACAAGTCGCTACGTCCGTCGATCTCTTTGCCGGTCGCCTGTTCCGGAGAGAGATAAAGCGGCGTTCCCACGATCACGTCGCTGCGGGTTTTTGTTGAGAAAATCGTCTTT